>JAAZNB010000333.1 GCA_012798515.1 Chloroflexota bacterium | reverse complement strand
GAGGCGGCTGCCCGGTTTCACGATCCAGAAGGCGATGGCGCCCATCAGGGGCACGATCACGATGAAGACGGCCCACAGGAAGCGCAGCGCCTCGCCCAGCGCCTGGCGGCGCAGGCCGAACAGGGCCAGGACGCTCAGCACCGGCCACAGCAGGATGAGCCCCAGGTTGATCAGGTGTACCAGCAGGTAACCGTAATTCACTCCCATCATTTCTCCAAGCCTTTCATCCCCCTCGTGAGGGGGTCAATTGTTCTCCTCCGCCGGCGCGGCGCCGTCCAGGCGCCGGATGGCCTCTCGTAGGGCCGGCTCCAGGGCGCCGGCCACCTGGTTGGCCCCCAGGCTGTTGAGGTGCACGCCGTCCAGGGTAAAATGCAGGCCGCGCCGCCGCGAGACCCGGTCCACCTGTTCGTTGGTCACCAGCGCCAGGGCGTCCCACAGCACCGAGAAGGTGGCGGTGGCCACGTAAGGCGCGGGCTCGGCCGGGAACAGGGCGGCGGCGGTCTCGGCTTGCAGGTCGACCAGGCTCACCTCCGGGTAGTCGCCCAGCACCTGGCATTCCACCTCGGCCAGGTGGGCCAGCTGGCGGTTCCAGTGCCCTTCACGATCTTCCCCCACGGCCAGGGGCGTGACGGCGATCACCTGGCGCGCCCTGGGGCAGATGTAGTCGAGCACCTGGCGATAGTACTGGCGGAACTCGGCCTCGTTCTTCGACCAGGGCTGCCAGCGCAGCTTGCGCACCCAGGGATGGATGGGCTCCAGGCGGGCGTAGACATCGTTGGTGCCGATCCATAGCACGGCGATGTCGAACGGCCCTTGCAGGTCGTGTTTCAACATGCGCCGGTACAGGCTGATGACGGTGTCGCCGCCCAACCCCCAGTTGATCAGGGTGTGCTGCGGCAGGCGCCGTTCGAGTATGCGTAGATAACTGACCCCCGGTATCCCTTTGGTCAGGCTGTCACCCAGGAATATGATCTGCATGCCTTGTTTCTATACACTTCCTTCTTCGTAGGAGTTGTCGCTTGAGGGCGCCACCCGGTCCTGGATGCGCTGTTGGGCCTGGTACACCACGTTTTTCTCGTTGTGGAAGGCCAGGCGGCGCTGCGCCTCACCGATCTCGAACCAGCGGGCTTCGTTGACCTCGTGATCGTGGTCGCTCACCTGCCCGGAGAGATAGCGCATCAGGTAGTAATGCACGTATTTGTGGTAGCGCACGCGCTGTCCGCTGGGGCCGGCGTAATACCAGTAATCGATGCGCTGGATGGGCTCGATCAGCTCGGCGTGCAGGCCGGTCTCTTCACGCACCTCGCGCTGGGCGGCGCACTCGGTGGTTTCGCCCGGCCCGATCAGGCCCTTGGGCAGCTGCCAGCGGTTGTCCGGGCCGACCCCGATCAGGGCCACCCAGACCTGGCCGGCGTCGTAGCGGAATACCACCCCGCCGGCCGAGACCTGTACCGCCTCGCCGCCCGGGGTCATGGGAGGGTTCCTTTCGTCATGTGTATATTATAAACGCTCGTGCAAGCGGGCGGTTGGGGCCTTCCCTG
>JAAZNB010000032.1 GCA_012798515.1 Chloroflexota bacterium | reverse complement strand
GGGGAATTCATGACTGCCTACACGCCCTACCAGCCAGAGGTGTCCCAGGGTACCCTGCAAGCTATTTTCGAGTACCAGACCCTGATCGCCAACCTGACCGGCATGGACGTCAGCAATGCCTCGCACTACGATGGCGCCACTGCCGCTGCCGAAGCCTGCGTAATGGCCTATCACAACTTCCGTGGCAAGCGCGGCAAGATCGTGGTCTCTCCTTCGCTCAACCCGCAATACCGGGAAACCATCTGCACCTATCTGAGCGGCTACAGCGACGTGACCGTCCGGGGCAACGAAAAAGACCTCGATCCCTACCTCACGCCGGACGCCCTGGCGAAGTGGATCGATGATGACACGGCTCTCTGCATGGTGCAGTACCCGGACTTCCTGGGGCGCATCTTCGACCTCACCGCCCTGGCTGAACAGGTCCACGCCCACGGTGCGCTGCTGGCCGTGGCCGTCAACCCCACCGCCCTGGGATTACTCAAACCGCCGGGCGAGTACGGCGCCGACATCGTTGTAGGTGACGGCCAACCCCTGGGCCTGCCGCTGTCCTTTGGCGGGCCTTACCTGGGCCTTTTCGCCACCCGCAAGGAATATGTGCGCAAGCTATCCGGTCGCCTGGTAGGCGAAACGGTAGACGCCGAGGGTAAGCGCGGCTACGTGCTCACCCTGACGGCCCGCGAACAGCACATCCGCCGTGAAAAGGCCACCTCCAACATCTGCACCAACCAGGGACTCATGGCGCTGGCTTCCACCATCTACATGAGCCTGCTGGGAAAATCCGGCCTGCGCAAGGTGGCCGAGCTGTGTTATCACAAGGCTCATTATGCCGCCGAAGAGCTGGACGCTATCCCCGGTTACAAGGTGTGCTCCGAGGCGCCCTTCTTCCACGAATTCGTCCTGTGCTGCCCGCGCCCGGTGGCCGAGGTCAACCAGCACCTGCTGGATCATGGCATCCTGGGCGGTTACGATCTGGGCCAGGACTACCCGGCCCTCAAGGATCACATGCTCATCGCCGTGACCGAGATGCTCGACCGGGAAGATATCGATCTACTGGTGTCCGTACTTCAGGAGGAATCCCATGGCTGAACCTACCATCTACGAGCTGTCTTCAGCCGGTCGCGTGGGCGTTCGCTTCCCTGAACCAGATGTCCCGCCGGCGCCGCTCCCCGAGGCTTTCCTGCGCCAGGATCTTCCCCTGCCCGAGCTGTCTGAGCTGGACGTGGTCCGTCATTTCACCCATCTCTCCAGCTTGAATTATTCTATTGACGGCGGCTTCTATCCCCTGGGCTCCTGCACCATGAAATACAACCCCAAGGTCAATGAAGAAGCCGCCCGTTTGCCCGGTTTCGCCTTCACCCATCCCCTGCAGCCGTCCGAGACCATCCAGGGCAACCTGGCCCTGATGTACGTACTGCAGGAATGGCTCAAGGAGATCAGCGGCTTCGCCGGGGTTAGCCTCCAGCCGGCCGCCGGCGCTCACGGCGAGTTCGTCGGGGTGCTCATCATCCGCGCTTACCACCGCTCCCGCGGCGACGTCAAACGCACCAAGATGCTCATTCCCGACTCGGCCCACGGCACCAATCCGGCCACTTCGGCCATGAGCGGTTTCGAGGTGGTCAACGTGCCCACCGGCGCCAACGGCAACGTGGACCTGGAGTCCCTGCGCCAGGTGTGCGACGACACCGTCGCCGGGCTGATGCTGACCAACCCCAACACTCTGGGCCTGTTCGACCAGAACGTCCTGGAGGTGGTCGAGATCGTCCACCAGGCCGGTGGTCTGGTATATGGGGACGGCGCCAACCTCAACGCCTTACTCGGCGTGGTGCGCCCCGGTGACCTGGGCTTCGACGTCATGCACTTCAACCTACACAAGACCTTCTCGACCCCGCACGGCGGGGGCGGACCGGGCAGCGGCCCGGTCGGCGTGGCGCGCCACCTGGTTGATTTCTTGCCCGGTCCCATCTCGGTCATCGCCGAAGAGGGCACCGAAGAAGAAGCCCCGCTCTACGAGCTGGGCATGCCGCCCCAATCCATCGGGCGGGTCAAGGCCTTCTACGGTCAATTTGGCATGCTGGTGCGCGCCTTCACCTACATCAGCATGCACGGGCCGGATGGTCTGCGCAGCATCGCCGAGCATGCCGTGTTGAACGCCAACTACCTGCTGGCCCGCTTGCGCCACACCTACAAGGTGCCTTTCGACCGGGTGTGCATGCACGAATTCGTTATGGAAGGCCACAGCGCCGCGGCGCCCGAGGTGCACGCCCTGGATATCGCCAAGCGGCTCATCGACTACGATTTCCATCCGCCGACCAATTATTTCCCCCTCATCGTGCACGAAGCCCTGATGATCGAGCCGACGGAGACGGAGAACAAGCAAACCCTGGATGCCTTCGCCGAGGCGCTGGTCAAGATCGCCGCTGAAGCCCGCAGCGACCCGGAATTGCTCAAATCTGCCCCCCACCACACCCCGGTCGGCCGCCTGGACGAAGTCAAAGCCGCCAAAGACCTGGTGTTGTGCTGCTGGATACCCGACCAACCTTAGTTCCAGACTTGATCGATAGACCGCCTGATGACCAGGCGGTCTATTTAATT
>JAAZNB010000332.1 GCA_012798515.1 Chloroflexota bacterium | reverse complement strand
CGGGCGCTCGTCCTCGCCGCGCCCGTGCGGGGCAGGGCGGTCGATTGGGCGCCGAATGCTGTATACTAGGAGAGATTTACATCCGGGCCGTCCGGCCTTATGGAGGAGCGGTTGTGGCGCTGATGCGCGGTTTCCCCCTGATCCACACCAAGATCATGATCCCACCCGTCCGCAGCGGGTTGGTGGAACGCACACGCCTGGTGCAGCAGATCAACACCGGGCTGTCGTGCGGCTTCGTGCTCCTCTCGGCCCCGCCCGGCTACGGCAAGACCACCCTGCTGAGCGCCTGGGCGGCGCAGGCAGACTGTCCCCTGGCCTGGCTGTCGCTGGACAAACACGACAACGACCTGGTGAATTTCACCCGCTACCTGGCCCTGGCGGTGCACAGCGCCCTGCCCGGCCTGGAACAGCGCTGGAGCGAGCTGCACGACCTCCCCCAGGAACACACCCCGGCCGAGATGCTGACCTCCTTCCTCACCGTGTGGATGAACGCCCTGCAAGACGAGGGCCAGAAACTGGCCCTGGTATTGGACGAATACCATACCATCCAGAACCCGGAGATCCACGCCGCGCTGGACTTCCTGCTGGAATACCTGCCGCCGTGCCTGTACCTGGTGCTCTCCAGTCGCAGCGACCCGCCCCTGGCCTTGCCCCGCCTGCGCGCCCTCAATCGCGTGCGTGAGCTGGGCGCCGCCGACCTGCGCTTCTCACGCCAGGAGATCGTGGAGTTCTTCACCCACACCATGGGCCACTCCATCGACGACAACGAAGCCTCGCTGCTGGAACAGCGCACCGAGGGCTGGGTGACCGGCCTGCAGCTGGCCGCCCTTTCGCTGCGCCAGTCGCAGCCCACCCCCAGCCTGGCTTCGGTGGTGACCGGCGAGAACCGCTTCGTGCTGGGCTACCTGTTGGAAGAGATCCTCCACCAGCAGCCCCCCGAGGTGCAGACCTTCCTGCTGAACACCTCCATCCTGGAAGGGCTGACCGGCGCCCTGTGCGAGGCGGTGGCCTTCCCCGGCCAGAGAGAGGGGCGCGGGCGCGAGCTGCTGCGCCTGCTGGCCCGCGCCAATATGTTCATCCTCCCCCTGGACCAGAAACAGCAGTGGTTCCGCTACCATCCCCTGTTCGCCGAAGCGCTGCGCCACCTGCTGGAGGAAAAACACCCCGAAGAGATCCCCGGCCTCCACGAGCGGGCCAGCCGCTGGTACGAAAGCAACGGCTATCCCGACGAAGCCCTCAAGCACGCCATGGCCGCCGGCAACTATCGCCAGGTGGTCGAGATCCTGGAAAAGACCATGCTGCAGGTGATCAAGACCGGGGAGATCACCCCCCTGCAAGGCTGGGTCCAGAAGCTGCCCGAAGACATGCTGCGCACCAGCCCGCTGCTGTGCGTGGCGTACGCCTGGATCTTGATCATCGCCTTCGAGACCGATTCGGCCGGGTACTGGCTGGACGAAGCCACCCGCGGCCTGTCGCCGGAAAGCGAGCCGCAGATCCAGGGCGAGATCCTGGCCATCCGCTCCATGCTGGCCGCGGCGAACGGCCAGGGCGACGAGGCCCTGGAGCTGTCGAACAAGGCCATCGAACACCTCCCGCCGGAGAGCTTCTTCACCCGCAGTCACGTCATGCTGGAACAGGGATTGTATTACCTGTTAAATGGAAACCTGCACCAGGCCCAGGAGAGCTTCCAGGAATCCATCCGCCTCAGCCAGCCGGCCGGCATCTGGAGCCTCAACATCCTGGCGCGCAGCTACCTGGGCGAAACGCTGGGCAACCTCGGTCAGCTTTCGCAGGCCATTGCCCTCTTGCAGCAGTCCATCCAGCTGGCCGCCAACCCCCAGTGGAAAGACCTGGGCCTGGTCGGCGACCTGTACATCGAGATGGGCGAGCTGCTGCTGGAGCGCAACCAGCTGGACGAGGCCATGGCCTGCTTCCGGCAGGGCATCGAGGTGAGCAACTCCTGGCTGCCCGAGCTGATCGAGATGGACGGGCGGCTGCACCAGGTGCGCATCAAGCAGTACCTGGGCGATTTCAAAGGCGCGGCCGCCGACCTGCGCCGCGCCCACCAGATCGCCGACTCCAACCAGGCCTCGCTGGATAACCTGGCCCTGGACGTGTTCGAAGCCAGGCTGGCCCTGCTGCGCGGCGACCTGCACGACGCCCTGGCCTGGGCGCAGAAGAATGGCTACCTGGAGCCGCGCGAACCGCTGTATCGTTCCACCGTCCCGCTGAGCATCCAGAACATGATCTCCCTCAACGTGGCGCGCATCTGGCTCCTGCTCGGCCGGCAGGAAAAGCAGCCGGCACACTTCCAACGCGCCCTGCCGCTGCTCACCCAGCTCATGCAGTCGGCCGAACAATCCGGCGCAGTCCTGAACCAGATCGAAGCGCTGGTGCTGCTGGCGCAGGTCCGCCAGGAAGAGGGCGACCAGAACGCCGCCCTGGATTACCTGCAGCGCGCCCTGGCCCTGGCCGAGCCGGAGAAGTTCTACCGCGTCCTGCTGGATGAAGGCCTGCCCCTGGCGCGCCTGATCTCCCGCCTGCTGGCGCGGCGCAAGCGCGCCGCCCAGGCCAACCAGCTGCCCACGCGGGCCTTCCTGTCCGAGGTCCTGTTCCTCTTCTCCCCCGGACCAGGAGCCTCCGGCGCCGGGGCGGGTGGAGAGGCCGCCGGCCCGGGAGAGGCAGAAGAGCTGCCTCCCATCGAGCTGTTGACCTCCCGCGAGCGGGAGATCCTGGAGCTGGTGGCCCGGGGCTGCTCCAACAACGAGATCGCCTTACAGCTCAGCCTGGCGCTCAACACGGTCAAGCGCCACCTCAACAACATCTTCCTCAAGCTGGGCGCCACCACGCGCACCCAGGCAGTGGCCATCGCTCGCCAGCATGGCTGGATCCATTAAAACCGCCTTAAACCCCCTTTTTTCCGCAAAAATAGCACCAAATTAACACTTCTGGTTGACGACAGCCCGCTGAGGCTCGGTTAAGCTTGGAAACATCGAGGTATTTAACCTGTATTCATTTTAGATGGGTCCCGGCCCGGCCGGCGCGGGACCCGGGTGAGTTCGAAACCATGAGAATCTTTTACTTCCCTACGTTCAATACGATCCTGGTCGACGTGGTAGCCTGGGTGATCATCCATTTGAGCATCGGTTATTGGTGTTCGCGGCTGCCCCTGAGCTGGTTCGATCCGCAAAAATGGCTGTACCAGGTCTTTCCCTGGGAGAAAGGCGGTGAAATCTACCAGCGCCTCTTCCGCGTGCGTTCCTGGAAGAAGTTCATTCCCAGCGGCGGCAGCCTGTACAAGGACACCTTCTCCCTGCAGCGCCTGTCCTCTTACCACATCGAGCACCTGGAGCACTGGCTGAGCGAGAGCTGCCGGGCGGAGTTTTGCCACTGGGTGATGATGGCGCCCGGCTTGCTGTTCTTCTTGTGGAACAACGTCGAGCTGGCCTGGGGCATGGTGGTGTACGCCGTGGCCAACAACATCGTGCCCATTATCATGCAGCGCTTCAACCGCCCGCGCGTGCGCCGCATCCTGGAACACCTCCGGAAACAGGCCGTAGCCGAACCCTTCCTGTATGCAGACCAGAACCCCGAAACGGCGTATCTTAATTCTTACTGCTGACGCCGGCTTCGGTCACCGCAGCGCCGCCCGAGCCGTGGCCCAGGCCCTGGACGAAAACTGGGGGAGCCAATGCCAGTGCGCCATCGTAAACCCCGTGGTGGACTGGCCGGCTCCCTTTTTTCTGGCCCGTTCCCAGCTAGAGTACGACCACACCGTGCAGGCCCACCCCGGCTTTTACCGCCTGAGCTACCAGGCCAGCGATTCCCGCCTGGCCAGTGCGCTGGTGGAGAGCAGCCTGGCCGTGCTGCTGAAGAAGACCATGCAGGCCATCCTGGCCAGCTACCGTCCGGACGTGGTGCTGACCACGTTCCACCTGTACAACGCCCCGCTGCAGGCCGCCCTGGCACACGGCCGCCCACCGCGGCCGTTTTTTTGCGTGGTGACCGACCTGGCCGAGGTGCACCAGCTGTGGTTCCAGCCCGGCCCGGCCCGGCTCTTCACCCCCACCCCGCAGGTGCGCCAGCAGGCCATCGCCGGCGGGTTCCCGGCCGCCCGGGTGGTGGTCAGCGGCATCCCGGTGGCCCCGGCTTTTGCCCGTCCTACGCTGCCCCGGGCCGGGCTGCGCGCCGCCCTGGGCTGGGACCCCGGTCGCTTCACCCTGCTGTTCGTGGGCAGCCGGCGCATCCACCACGTCTACGAACACCTGCTGGCCATCGACCGTTCGGAGCTCGACCTCCAGCTGGCGCTGGTGTGCGGGGGGAACGCGGAGCTCTACCGCCAGGTGGCGGCCCGGCGCTGGCGCCTGCCCTTACACCTGTACGATTACGTCGAGAACGTCCCCGAGTTGATGCGCGCCGCCGACGCCCTGGTCTCCAAAGCCGGCGGCCTGGTGATCGCCGAGGGCCTGGCCTGCGGCCTGCCGCTGCTGCTCATCGACCAGATCCCCGGGCAAGAGCGGGGCAACGCCCGCTACGTACAACAGTGTAAAGCCGGGTTGACTTTGCAAACCCCTGAAGATATGGTACAAACACTAAATAGCCTTTTATCGGAAGACGGCGGCATCTTGAAGCAGGTAACAGACAATGCCCGGCGGGTTGGCCGCCCGGGAGCGGCTTTCCAGATCGCGGCCGAGCTGTGGCAGGCCGCCCAAGAAAACGAGGCCTGCTGAGGATCATACAGGATGGAAACCGTTAACAAAATGAATGAACCCATGGAACAGGGCAAGAGTTCTTCCCTCAAACTTATCCTTGCCGTACTGCTCATCATTTTAATCGTCATCATCAGCCTGTCACAGGACATGGAGCAGATCAAGGGGTTCATCCT
>JAAZNB010000031.1 GCA_012798515.1 Chloroflexota bacterium | reverse complement strand
GGCCGACAGGCGAAAATCCCGGCCCAGGACTTCCATGACCAGGGATTCATTGCCGGCCAGGACGTACGGTCCATCCGGGCCCAGGTGCACGACCGAGATGGGCATGTCCATCTCCATTTCAGGCGGCTGCGGGTCCTGGCTATGCAGGATGAGCAAGATCTCCCCGTCCGAGCCCACCCGCAGCTCGATCTTCTCCAGCCCGGGTAGCGGTTCGATCTCCAGGCCGCCGATCACCGCGTTCAAGGCCGGGTCGAGCAGATAACACTGCTGGATGGCGCACACCTGGTTGCTGCCCGGTTTCATGTACCCCGGTTTGCCTTCGGGGGTCAGGTGCAGCTGGGCAGAGTTACGGTAGTGCCATTCCTGGGGGGAAGGCGTCATGGGCCACAGCGGAGGCGCCGCAATCCCGGCAATGCGTTGGAATTGCTCACGCAGGATTTCCGTTTTGATCTCCAGCTGGCGGGCATACGGAATGTGCTGGTAATGGCAGCCGCCACACGCCCCAAAGTGGGGACAGCGTGGGGCGATCCGCTCGGGAGAAGCCTCCAGGACCTCCACCAGTTCAGCCCGCACGTGCCCGCGCCGCTCTGCTATCGAGCGCACGCGCACCCGTTCTCCGGGCAGCACAAAGGGCACGAACACGGCGCGCCCATCGGACAAGCGCCCAATGCCATCACCGCCATAAACCAGAGTATCGATCACGACGTCGTACGTGTGGACATCGCCCTTGATCATCGCATCACACCTGCCATCCCAATAAAGATGAAGAGACTGCCCGGTGGGGAAACGCAAAACTACGCGGCTCCCCAACCCTGCGGAACTATTTTACCCCAGGACCCGCCAGAAGGCGGGCAAACCGCCCAGGCCAGGCCGGATGTCCCCCGGCATCCGCCACCTGGGTGATAGAAAGATCACCCCTGCTAATTTTGACATTTTTTGTGAAATTTTGTATTATGAGAATATCTTAACCTGCTTTGGGGAAATGAGTTGCTTGGGTTGGTTGAAGGCAGTCAGGTCGCTGCAAGCCAACCCAAGATTACTTCTGTCCACCCATCCGGCTGGCCGGCCAGATAACCTTATGAAGACACCTTTCGATTCCACACTCAAGATTGCCTTGTTCTTGCCGGCTGCTGGTTTTTTCTTAATTTTTCTGACCCAACCGGCCGGCGTCCACGCCGCCCAGGTCACCCCAACCCCGGGGTTCACCCCACGGGCATCATCCACCAGCTGGATCATCATCACCGATGTTCCCCCCGACGCCAACCAGGCCGACCGCGGAGCTGAGATTTACCGCCTGGTATGCAAAAGCTGTCACGGTGACCTCGGCCAGGGGCTGACCACTGATTGGCGCGAGAAATGGAACCCCCAGGATCAGAACTGCTGGCAATCGAAGTGCCACGCCTCCAACCATCCCCCGGACGGCTTCGAGATACCCTTCTACGTCCCGGCCGTGATCGGCCCGGGTTCCCTGCAGCGCTTCGATACCGCCCTGGACCTGTACGAGTTCAACCATACCTACATGCCCTGGCACGACCCTAACAGCATGCTCCCGGAGGAGAGCTGGCAGGTGACTGCTTATCTGCTGCGGGAAAACCACATCGATCCCATCCAGCAGCCCCTGGATACCGCACGGGCCGCGAAGATCGTGATGCATCCCGGGCGAGACAGCCTGGCGCCTACGGATCATCCGGCGCCTGCCACCGCCGTGGCCATCGTCACGGCCCTGGCGACGGCCGCGCCGGTAGCGACGGACAGCGAGGGCCCCGGTTTTCCCTGGATCGTCGCCGTCCTGGTCGTGGTCGCACTTACCGCAGGGGCCTTTGTGGTCCTGCTGCGCTCGCGGCCGGGAAATTAACAACCCAATCCACCTACCTGGGAAAATGTAGTCCCTGTGAGGTTTGTTCTCCTCCAGAGGATTCTTGTATAATTTTTATAGGGGTGGAGCTGACACAGCAGTTTTCATTGGATTTCTTTTCAGACAAAGGAGGATTCCATGAAGCGAGCGGGACTGCTTTTCAGCGTGTTTTTGGGGGCATTTCTGGTCCTCGGATTTCTCGTTGGAAATACCCGGCCCGCAGAGGCCGGGCCACTGTATCAAAGCGAACGCATCATCCGCGGCGCCATGCTCTACGACCAGTGGTACGTGGTCCTGGGCGTAGACCCACCGGCTGGGGACATGCCGGTCTGGTCCCGGCAAAGCAGCAATACCCGCTCGGGCGGGGATACCTGGCGGTGTTCCACCTGTCACGGCTGGGATTACCAGGGCAAAGACGGCGCCTATCGCTCCGGGTCCAACTTCACCGGCTTTCCCGGCGTCCTGGATGCCTCGAAAACGATGAGCGAAGAGGAGATCGTGCAACACCTGAAAGGCCAGAATGACCCGGCGCACGATTTCTCAGTTTACATGGACGAAAGCGCCCTGGAAGACGTGGCGTATTTCATCAAGAATGGCCTGATCGACGATAACCTGTTTATCGATCCATTGACAGGCAAGGTCACCAGTGGGGACCAGGAGCATGGCAAGGGTCTTTTCTTACAGCAGTGCGCCCAATGTCACGGCCAGGACGGCAGCCAGATTTTGTTCCGCTACGAGGGGCAAAACGCTACCCTGGGGACGATGGCCGTCATCGATCCCTGGCGCTTTCTGCACAAGACCCGTTTTGGAACCCCGGGCACGCCCATGACCATCGGTTATGCCCTGGGGTGGACGCCGCAGGACGGGCAAGACGTACTCCATTTTGCCCAATCGCTGGCGCCCAACGTCGAACCGGCCACCGGTGAGCCCGTGATGAACGAGCGCTCCGGAGGCGGCAACGAATCTCCTGGCGGTCCCGCCACCAGCTGGTTCACCGGGCTGCTGACCGCATTGGGTGCCATGGCTGCCAGCCTGGGGTTTGCCCTCGCTTTTGGGGGAGTTTTCATCGGGATCGTCTTGATACTGGTATGGATTATCCGAACACGTCGCTAATATCAAAATAGAGAAAGGAAGTGCCTATGGAGGAGAGAAAACTCGCCTGGTGGCAGCGTCCAATTGTGCGCATCGGAATTGCAATCGGCCTGCTGGTCATTTTGGGTGGAGCCGTGGGGGGCGTGTACTACACCCAGACACCGCCTGAACAGCCCATCGCCTTTCCGCACAGCACCCACGTCGGCATTGGCGCCCAGTGCCTGTACTGCCATCCTGGGGCCGCCACAGGCCCGGTGGCAGGGCTCCCGCCGACCGAACTGTGCTGGGGATGCCACCAACAAATCCAACGCCAGACCCCGGAGCTGGATAAACTGGCCAGTTTCGCCCGCAGCAATGAGCAAATTCCATGGGTGCCGGTCGCAGAAGAGCCGGACTTCGTCCATTTCAATCACCGCCCCCACATTGCAGCCGGGTTAAACTGCGAGGATTGTCATGGCGATGTAGGCAATATGCAGGTCGCCGAGCCCCAAGCCGGACAGAATATGGGATGGTGTCTTTCCTGTCACCAGGAAATGGCGCCCGAGCAATGGACCCGCCTGTCCGATTGCAGCCTGTGTCATTATTGATTTACGATCACATAGAGGATATGTTTATGAAAGGAAAGATCTCACGTCGAGATTTTATCAAGCTATCCGGGGTCGGAGCAGCTGCGGCCGCCGCCCTGACCGGTTGCGGGCCGGCTTCCCGCTATGTGGTGCGCCAACCCTACGGGGAAATGCCCGAATACAATCACACCGGGTTCAGCACGTATTTCGCCACCACCTGCCGTGAATGCCCGGCCGGGTGCGGCATTGTGGTGCGCACCCAGGAGGGCCGGGCGATCAAGATCGAGGGCAATCCCAACCATCCGGTCAACCGGGGCAAGATCTGTTCCAAAGGCCTGACGGCGGTACAGGGGCTGTACAACCCGGACCGCATCCAGGAGCCACGCCAGTACAAGCCGCGCGGGGACAAGAAGTTCAAGGCCGTGGAATGGGACGCAGCCATCGCTGTGGTGCAGGAAGCCCTCCAAAACGCCGCCGGGGTAGCCTTTCTCGTCGGCCTGTTTCCCGATCACGTCTACGATTTCACCCGCGAGCTCAGCTCGGCGTTGAAAGCCCCCGAGCCAGTACGCTACAGCGCCTACTCCATGTTCGATGGCGCCCAGGCCCTGGCCGAGGCCGCCGGCGTGGTCTACGGCAAGCAGCAGGTTCCCTATTTCGACATCGGCAACGCCGAAGTGGTATTCAGCTTCGGCGCCGATTTCCTCACCAGCTGGCTCTCGCCGGTCACCTACAGCCGGGCTTTCGGCCGCCTCCGCCGCGGTGAATACGGCCAACGCGGCTATCTGGTCTCGTTCGAGGCGCGCCAGTCATCCACTTCGGCCAAAGCCGACCTGTGGGTCCCGGTCAAGCCGGGCGCCGAGGGGCTGGTGGCTGCCGCCCTGGGGGCGTTGGTGGCTGAGCTACGCGGCCAACCCGTCCCTCCCATTTTCGCCGGCGCAGACCTGGCCACAGCCATCGCCGCAACGGGCATCTCCGCAGAGCAGTTCCGCGAGCTGGCCGCTCGCTTTGCCCAATCCTCGCGCCCTGTGGCCCTGGCTGGAGGCGGGGCCCTGACCCGCAGCGACGGGGCCGCAATCGCCCAGGCCGTGCTGGCCTTGAATGTACTGGTCGAAAACGGCGGCAAGACGGGGGGCGTCTTCCTCAGCACCACCCCGGTCGAGGACCTGGGCAGCCTGGGCGCCGTGCAGGCGCTGATCGAGCGCATGAACAACGGCGAGGTGCAGACCCTGTTCATCCACGGCTGTAACCCGCTCTTCGAGCTGCCTGCCACATTGGGCTTTGCCCAGGCGCTGGCGAACGTGCCCCAGGTGATCTCTTTTGCCAGTTTCCCCGACGAAACTGCGCTCAGCAGCGATTACATCCTCCCCGACCACACCGCCCTGGAAGCCTGGGGCTACCAGCGCAACCTGGCCGGCGCCGACCGGGTGGCCCTCTCCGGGTCACAGCCGGTGGTCGTGCCCCTATACGATACCCGCTCTACCATCGACGTATTGATCACGGCAGCCCAAGGCGCCGGCGGCGACCTGGCCGCGGCCATGATCTACAACGACGAGGTCGATTACATCCAGCAAAAATTGATTCCCATCCTCAGCCAGAACGACGCCCAGGGCTTGTTCACGGCGCCCGAAATCCAGACTTTCTGGACCTTGTGGCTGCAGAATGGCGGCTGGTGGCGCCAGAACCCCGGCCTGGAAGCCGGCAGCCCGCAGGACGGGCTGGAGAGCGCCCTGGCCTTACCCGCCCCGCCGGAGGAGGATGGCCAACTGAGCCTGGTGACTTTCGAAACCCTCTTCGGCGACGGCCAGGGCGCCAACCGGCCCTGGCTGCAAGAAACGCCCGACCCGATGACTACCGTCACCTGGGGGTCCTGGATCGAAGTTAACCCGCACACCGCCGAAGAGTTGGGCATCAGTGACGATGACATCGTCACCGTCTCCTCGCCCGCCGGGGAGATCGAAGCGGTGGTGTACGTCTACCCGGCCATCCGTCCGGACACGGTCGCCATGCCTTTCGGACAGGGCCACACGGTCTTGGGTCGCTTTGCTGAACAACGCGGCAGCAATCCGGCCTACATCCTGGGGGCCAGCGGTCAGAACGGGCAGGTCTACCTCGACCTCACCCGGGTGACCATCACCCCCACCGGGCGCCGCCGTCCTCTGGCGCGCCTGGAAAGCCGTGAAGGTGTTTATGGAGAACATTAATGTTAGCAAGCAATGAGAGGAGATCCGACATGGCAGAAGAAGTACAGGAAAAAAAGTGGGGAATGGTCATCGACCTTGATATCTGTTCAGGCTGCAATGCCTGTGTAACTGCCTGTTCGATGGAGAATAACATTCCCTGGGTCGGCGAGGACGAAGTCGCCTACGGGCGTGGGATGCACTGGATCCGCATGGAACGCTTCTGGCACGGCGAATACCCCGCAGTGACCCCTGAATACACGCCCATGCTGTGCCAGCAGTGCGGCAGCGCCCCCTGCGAACCGGTTTGCCCGGTGTATGCCTCGGTTCATAGCGAAGACGAGCAGATCAACGTACAGGTTTACAACCGCTGCATCGGCACCCGCTACTGCGCCAACAACTGCCCTTATTTCGTCCGTCAGTTCAACTGGTTCGACTACGAATGGCCGGAGCCGTTGAATTATTACCTCAACCCGGACGTCACCGTCCGGCGACGCGGCGTGATGGAGAAATGCACCTTTTGTATCCAGCGCATCCGCCGGGGCGAAGACCAGGCCAGCGCCGAGGGACGCGAACTGCAAGACGGCGAGGTCGTCCCCGCCTGCGCCCAGGCCTGCCCCACGGACGCCATCGTGTTTGGTAACCTACGTGACCCCAACAGCCGCGTCAGCCAGCTGGCGCACAGCCAGCGGGGCATGCGTGTCCTGGAAGAGCTCGGCACAGAACCCAGCATCGTCTACCTAAAAGGAGTGGGAAACTATGGCAGCTGAAACCCACAGTTTTTCCGACGTCCGGCTGTCGCACACCGAGGAAGAGGACCACACCCAGCACCTGATGCTGGACCCCCGCCCCCGGGAAGAGATGAACCGCATGGTGATGGAATCCATGACCCACACCACGCCGGCTTTCTGGGCCTGGGCCATCACTACCGGCCTCGGGGCGGCCGTCTTCCTGTTCGGCGCCTGGGGGGTGATGATCTTCCAGGGCATGGGCCTGGCCGGAATTCGTAAACCGGTGTACTGGGGGCTGTTCATCGTCACCTTTGTATTCTGGATCGGCATCAGCCACGCCGGCACGTTCGTCTCGGCTATCTTGCGCGTGTTCAAGGCTGAATTCCGCCGCCCGTTCACCCGCGCCGCCGAGTTGATGACCACTTTCGGCCTGGCCGCCGGCGCCCTGTACCCGCTCATCCACCTGGGACGCGTGTGGGTGTTTTATTGGATCATCCCCTACCCCAATGCCCGCTGGCTGTGGCCCAATCTGCGCTCCCCGCTGGTGTGGGACTTTCTGGCCATTACCACTTACCTGTTGGGCAGCACCATTTACCTGTTCCTGCCCCTCATCCCGGACCTGGCCATGGCGCGCGACCGCAGCACGGGCTTGCGCCACACGGTTTACCGCATCCTGGCCCTGGGCTGGCGCGGCACCGAAGCCGAATGGTTCCGGGTGCGTAAGGCGATCAACATCTTCGCCTACGCCATCATCCCGGTCATGTTCTCGGTGCACACCATCGTCTCCTGGGACTTCGCCGTGGGGCAGGTGGCCGGTTGGCATTCAACCATCTTCGGACCCTATTTCATCGTCGGCGCCATCCTGTCCGGCGTCTCGGCGGTGGTAATGATCCTGTTCATCCTGCGCAGTACCTTGCTGCACATGGATTACTTCATCCGCCCGGAACACTTCGACGCCCTGGGCAAGCTGGTGTTGGTCTTCTCCATGGCCTGGGCATATTTCTTCTTCAACGAATACATCCTGGAATGGTACGGCGGTTACGCCAGCGTACGCAGCATCCTGACCGAACACGCCACCGGGCCGGACCGGTACATCTGGTTTACCATGCTGATCTGCAATGTGGCCATCCCCTGGCTCACCCTGTGGAACAAGCGGGTGCGCCGTACCCCCTGGCTGATGTTCGCCATTACCCTGTTGATCAACGTGGGCATGTACGCCGAACGCTACACCATCATCCCCATGGTTCTGGGACACCAACGCATGCCTTTCGTGTGGGGCGAGTACACCCCCCGCATCGAGATCCTGATCGCCTTCGGCACGTTGTGCCTGTTCATGTTCCTGTACACCATCGCCTCTCGCCTGATTCCCATGGTTCCGGTATGGGAGGTACAGGAAGGCCAGCTGGCCCATACGCTACGGAAAGTCGGCAAGACCGAAGTCCCGTCTGTGACCGAGCTGGAGTAGGCACCGGAGGAGTAAAAACATGGCTGCTGCAGAAAATATTCACATGGCTTTATTTACCGAACAAAACGTGGACCAGGCTGCCGAAGCGGTGGCGCAGCTGCGTAAGCTGGGCGTGTCCGATCACGACATGTCGATCATCTCCGGCGTGCCCTACAGCGAACGCATCCTGGGCCGCCCGATGGCCTGGACGCGCATTTCGCTCATCGGCATGGCCGGCGCTGTGGTCGGCTTCCTGCTGGCCACCGCCCTCAACGTAGGCCCGCCCTTCCAATACGCCATCCGGGTGGGCTCCATGCCCTACACTCCCATCCCGACCTCGATCGTGGTTACTTTCGAGCTTACCATGTTGGGGCTGTTGATCGCCACTTTCCTGGGTGTGTTTGTGGAGACTCTCTCCCCTTCGTTTGGGCCGAAAGGCTACCACCCCAAGATCAGCGATGGCTACATCGGCATCCTCTTCTCTTCCCCCGCGCGCACAGACGAGCGTGTGCAGGCCATGCTGTCCGAACTGGGTGGAGAGCTCGTGGACAGCTCGGAGGTCATAAACCCATGACCAAACGCATCCTTATCCTCCTGGCCCTGGTGGCCAGTCCTTTCATCCTCGGGCTGCTATTTACCTATGACGTGATCAAGATCGATTGGATCAGCCTGATGGAGATCCAACCCTCCTTCCAGCCCATGGAAGACCCGCTGCCCCTCCCGGCCGGATCTGTGCCCATCAGCGGCGCTGCTTACGTGGCAGGCGTGGGTGCGCCGGTCAACCCCGTGCCGGCAGACGAAACCTCGTTGGCTCGCGGTGAACAGCTATACAACACCAACTGCGCCTTGTGTCACGGCGCCGGTGGAGAAGGCAATGGTCCCTTCGCTGCCTTCCTGTCCGCCAATCGCCCGGCCAACCTCACCCAGGGCAACCCGGTTTCCATCAGCGATGGCGCCATCTTCATCACCATCACCAACGGTATCCCCGGGCGTATGCCGGCCTTGAACGGCAACCTGCCCACCCCACGCGAACGCTGGGACGTGGTCAACTACGTACGCAGCCTTCAGGAAAGCGCAGGGCAATAATCCTGTTGCCTGGCCGGCCGGCGGCCGTCAGGTGAAACGATTGAGGTCTGTTTATGAAAACACGCATTGCGATAATTATCGTTGCCATTCTCGCAGTCCAGGCGGTGCTGTGGTTCGCCCTGAGAGGCCGGTGGGGCGGCGCGGAGACCGTACAGCGCACCCCCATCCCCACCCTGATCCCGGCCACCGCCGTGGCAGCCCCGGTGTTGTACCAGCAGACGAACGTGATCCAGGGCGACTGCCCCATCGCCGCCCTCGACCTGATCGGCGCCTGGGTCACGGCGGGCAAACCGGAGACGGACCCGTTCGAGTTCCAGGGCATGGACGGCTCCACCTGCCAGGGCACCTTCGAAGATGACATTCATCCCCTGTTCACAGTACCCAACCTGTGGTTCACCGGCGCCATTGCATGCAGCTCCTGCCACGGGCCGGAGGTCAACCAGTCGGCGGCCCAGATGGACCTGAGCACTTACGCCGGGGTCCTGGCCGGTTCCCGGCGCGAATCGCCGGACGACCCCAAGGGGGAAGACATACTGGGCAGCGATACTTCCTGGGAAGAATCCAAACTTTACATCCAGATCTTTACCCGGCAAATGCCCATGGGCCGGCCGATCGACTCGCCCCAGAAAGGCCCCACCGTACACGCCGGGACGCTGGTGCAGTGATTGGCTCAGACCACCACAGCGTGGTAAAGTGAGTTTTTAGGAGGTAAGCAAATGGAAAAAGATCCTGTATGCGGCATGAGCGTCGATCCTCAGGACTCAGCCGGACAATCCGAGTACAACGGCAAGACCTACTACTTCTGCTCACCGGGCTGCAAACGCGCTTTTGACCAGCAGCCGGAGAAGTACGTGAACCAGGAGCCGCCCGGTCACGTGGCGCATTCTTAGCCCTTGCCGGCATCCTATCAATCATCCCGTTCCCCGCACCCCGCGGGGAACGGCGTTTAACTGAGTATCTATCCGAATATTCTTTTGTGGTGTTTTTTGTCGAGCTTCGCTCGACAAAAAACACCACAAAGAAATATTTTTCGGATAGGTTCTGAGTTTTTCAGCCGGTTGGGCTTCCATTCGATATTTCACCCGTAGGGGTGGATCGCCCCCCAAAAAGATCCCCCCGGGGTATCATAAAGCCATCTCTAAAAAGACCTTCCCGCAAGGAAAACCGCCGCGTGAATCCCCCATCTGCACTGACCTTAGACCCCCACGATCCCCAGGTCGTGGCGGCTTTGCAGGCTGAAGAGCGCCTGTTCGACTACTATGGCCTGTCAGCCCAGACCCACTTCGTGACCCTGCCCCGCTATGGGCTGCGTATGCGCATCTCCGAGATCGGCCGGGGCCAGCCCATCCTGGTGGTGCCGGGCAACACCGGTGAAGTCTTTCCCCTGGCCCCACTCCTGGCCGAACTGTACGGCCGGCGCATCATTGCCCTCAACCGCCCTGGCGGCGGAGGCAGCGACGGCATGGACCACCGCCAGGTTGACCTGCGAGAATTTGCCGTAGAGACCCTGAGCGCCGTGCTGGACGCTTTCCAGCTGGAGCGCGTCCCCATCCTGGCCCATTCCTTCGG
>JAAZNB010000331.1 GCA_012798515.1 Chloroflexota bacterium | reverse complement strand
TTTTTTATCTCTCCGCCCCGGGGATGGCGCTGCCCGACCCGCCTCACGCCCTTTTCGCCCCGGCATTCCGATCTCCGGGTGGAGAAACAGCGAGTTGAAAAGCACAGCTCAGCTCGATCGGCTACAGCCGGCGGCCCCCAATCCCCGGTAAATCCACGTATAATAAGGGGGTACGATCACCTTCGATGGGAGACAGAACATACAACCCTATGTCTGATCAAATCGACCGCAACACCTTCGACCACCTGGTCCTGCTGGCCGCCCTGGACATGGGCACAGAGCAGGCCGAATACCTGCGCCAGGAACTGAACCACCAGTTAAAAGTCATCCGCGAGCTGGCCGCCATCCCCCTGGATGAGGCCACTCCCGCCACCTCGCACGGCGTGCCCTACACCGCCGACATCCGCCAGAGTGTGCGTGAAGACGTCTGGCAGCCCTATCCTGCCCCGGAAGAGATCATCGGCCAGGCGCCCCAGGTCGACGATGGTTACATCGTCGTACCCGACATTCCCCACACCAAACTGGACTAGCCATGGAACTGTGCGACCAATCCGTTCTGGAACTTAACCAGCTGCTGCGCCAGCGAAAAGCTTCCGCCGTGGAGATCCTCACCTCCACCCTGGATCGTATCCAGGCCGTGGATGGCCGACCCGGCGCCCCGGGGGATTATGAGACCTCTCCTGAAGATGAGCAAAGCGTCCATGCCTTCATTACCCTGACCGCCGAACGCGCCCGGGCCCAGGCAGAAGCCGTCGACCGCCGGCTGGCAGATGGCGAGGAACCCGGCCCGCTGGCCGGTATCCCCTTTACCGTCAAAGACATCTTCTGCGTCGAACACACCCGCTCCACGGCCGCCTCGCGCATCCTGGCCAACTTCGTGGCCCCCTACACGGCCACGCCGGTCGAGCGCCTGGAACAGGCCGGGGCAGTGATGGTGGGCAAGGTCAACCTGGATGAATTCACCTTCGGATCCTCCAACGAATCTTCGGCCTTCCAACCCAGCCCGCGCAACCCGTGGGACGCCAGTCGCGTGCCGGGCGGCTCCTCCGGCGGCAGCGCCGCTTCGGTGGCCGCCGGCGAGGCCGTGCTCTCCCTGGGCACCGATACAGCCGGCTCCATCCGCCAACCGGCGGCCTTCTGCGGCGTGGTCGGCCTCAAGCCCACCTACGGGCGCGTCTCGCGTTACGGGCTGATTGCCTTCGGCTCGTCCCTGGACTGCCCGGGCCCCATCGCCCGCAGCGTGAGCGACGCAGCGGCTATGCTGCAGGTCATCGCCGGGGTCGACCCGCGCGACAACACCACCGTGACCAGCCCTGTGCCCGATTACGTGCAGGCTCTGGAAGGCGGCGTGCGCGGCCTGCGTATCGGCCTGTCCCCGGACTACTTCCGCATCAGCATCCCCGACCCCGAGAGCGGGGAATACAGCCTGCAGGCCCTGCCGGCGGAGATGGAAGCCGCCGTACGCCAGGCGGCCGGGCAGCTGGCCGCGCTGGGCGCCGAGATCGTCGAGGACGTCCCCATGCCCAACACGCGCTACGGCATCCCGGCCTTCTTCGTCATCAGCCGGGTGGAAGCCGCTTCCAACCTGCACCGCTTCGACGGCGTCAAATACGGCTACCGCACCCCACAGCCCGTGGACGACCTGCGCGAGATGTATCGCAAGTCACGCGGCGAAGGCTTCGGCTCACAACCCAAGCTGCGCATCCTGATGGGCATGTACGTCTCGGCCGCCCAATACAGCGCCCAGTACTACAACCGCGCCCTGCGCGTGCGCACCCTGATCCGCAGCGACTTCGACGCCGCTTTCGACCCGCAGGGTCAATACCGCCTGGACGCCCTGCTCACCCCCACCACCCCCACCACGGCTTTCCCCATGGGGGCCGTGTACGGCAATTCGGTCTTGATGCAGTACTCCGACCAGCTCACTGTGGCCGCCAATCATGCCGGCATCCCCGGGCTCTCTCTCCCCGGCGGGCTGGACGGCAGTGGGCTGCCCATCGGCCTCCAGCTGCTGGGCCCCGATTACAGCGAGGCTACCCTGCTGCGCATCGGGCGGGCTTACGAGCAGGCCACCGCAGACGCCCCCTGGCGTGCGGTGCGCCCTCAGGTGCTGCGCGCCTGAACCGGCCGGCACCAGATCCCTACGGCGCTTCCCAGAGACAGGCTTCTCGAAGCGCCGTTTTGTTTAACGTCAGTTCGAGAGAATGGTCATACCCGCTTATTCCGAACTCCCGTTATAGATGTGACCGTTTTGTAATGTAAGCGGCAGGCCATTATGGATACAATTAGACTCTAAATTGTGAACAACAATCCTCCCACCCCATCCTTCCTTCCGGACGGGCGCCTTCCTGCGGCGGCCGCCCATGCCGCCATCTTGCTGCCCGGCCTGGGCCTGGTGGTCCCGGTCTTGTGCTGGGCGCGCTGGCGAGACCGCTCGCCGGCCGTCGGGGAGCAGGCCTTGCAGGCCCTCTTATACCAGTTATGCGGGGTCTTGTACGTCGCCTTGCTGGCCGTGGGAGCCGGCCTGGTCGCCCTGGCGGTCTTGTTGGCCACCCAGGCAGACGGCCGCGCCGCGCTCCTGGCCGGTTGGCAGCGTCCCGCGGCCCGGGTCACCGCCGGCCTGCTGGCCGTGTACATCCTGCCCGCCCTGGCCGGGGCAGGGGCCAGCCTATCCGGCCGGCGCTTTTCCTATCCTTACCTGGGCGCCTGGCTGCGGCGTTCCCTGGCCGGGCTGTACGACCCGGAGGGAGCCGTCCCCGCCCAGGAGCGCTGGCTGGCCGCCCTGGCCCACGCCAGCCAGATGGCGCTGGTCTTCGGTCCCCTGGTGCCCCTGGCGGCCCTGCTGGCCGCCCGAGACGCCACGGTCTGGCTGCGCCGCCAGGCCCGCCAGGCGCTGGTCTACCAGGTATCCGGCCTGATTCTTGCATTCCTTTTGTTGGCGGCCTGGATCGCTTCTGTCCTACCGCTCTTGATCGCAGCCGGCGTGCTGACCTTTGGCAGCCAGACGCTCGACACGCTGCCCCCTGCCGCCCTGGTCGCCCCCTTCGGGTGTACCTCGATCCTGCTCGTCCTGGGCATCCTCGCCTGGCCGGTGTACGCCACACTGCCGGTGCTGGCCATGATCCGCCTGCTGCAAGGCCAGGATTATCGTTATCCCGCCTTGGGCAGGCGTCCATCCCACAAAAATGACGTGCTGGCGTGACACAGCCTCGTCCCTCCCGCCGGCCAAGGACCATGCACTATGAATAAGAAATATGCCCTCTTGCTGCTCCCCTTGCTCATCCTCCTGACCGGTCTGGCCTGCAACGCCCCGATCAAGATCACCTGGAAGACGCCTCAGGCGGCGGCCCGGCTGGAGACGGCCAGTTACGAGACCGTCACCGCCCTGGCCGGCAGCCTGACGCCCTTCACACCCACCCAGGGCTCGCCTACCCCGACCCTCCCAACCTCCAGCGCCACGCCAGCGGCCAGCCCCACGCTCACCGTTACCAGCGACCCGGCCTACTCCGCCACGCCCACCCATACCCCCAACCCGCAGGCCAGCCCCACCCCGAGCCTCACGCCCCAGCGCACCAACACGACCGTGCCCCATGTGCTGGTGTTTACCCTGACCCCCACGCGCACCCGCACCAACCCGCCCGCTGCGCCCACCTGGACGGCCAGCCCGCGTCCGCCGACCGCCACCAACGTCCCCATCGTGGTCGTCCCGACCAATACCAATGCCCCGGCGCCCACCGCCGTACCGCCTACGTCCACGGCGGTCACAGTGCCCACCAGTGTGCCGGTCTCGTGCAGCCCCATCGGGGACACGGCCTTCGAAGCCGAGCTGCTCAGCCTGATCAACCAGCAGCGCACCGCCCAGGGCATCCCCCAGCTCAGCATGCAGGGCCAGCTCACCGCAGCCGCCCGCAACCACAGCAACGACATGGCCTGCAACAGCATCTTCGACCACACCGGCTCCGACGGTTCGACCCCCTTCACGCGGATCAGCGCCCAGGGCTACAGCTACAGCGCCGCCGCCGAGAACCTGTACGCCGGCAGCGGGTCCTACAATACGGCCCAGGCCGCTTTCTCAGCCTGGATGGGCAGCACCGGACACCGCGACAACATGCTCAACGCGGCTTACACCGAGGTGGGCATTGGCTACAGTTTCTACGCCAACAGCACCTACGGGGCTTACGTGACGGCCGACTTTGGGCATCCGTAAGGCCGCTGCTGCAAGAACGCGGCGAATTGTTGCACTGCGCCGTGCGATTCGCATCGATACGCCGGCCCGCCGGGCCGGGCGGCGCTTTAGGGTATAATATCCCTGCGTTAGCATTCTGCTTCAAAGGGGCATGGATGAGCGATTACGAAGCCGTCATCGGGCTGGAAACCCATATCCAGCTCAATACCACCACCAAGATCTTTTGCAGCTGCAAAGCTGACTCCTGGTTCGACCCGCCCAATACCAACATTTGCCCGGTGTGTACCGGGCTGCCCGGCGTTCTGCCGGTGCTCAACCAGGCCGTGGTCGAAAAGGCCGTTCTGCTGGCCACGGCCATGCACGCCGAGGTCCGCCCGGTCTCCTACTTCGATCGCAAGAATTATTTTTATCCCGACCTGCCCAAGGGATACCAGATCTCTCAATACGACCAGCCGCTGGGCTCCGGCGGCTACCTGGATCTGCCCGTGCCGGCCACCAGCTCCCCGGACGGCCGGCCCTACGTGCGGCGGGTGACCATCCATAAACTCCACATCGAAGAAGACGCCGGCAAGACCAAGAACGACGGCCGCCAGCGCTTTATCGATTTCAACCGCTGCGGCGTGCCGCTGATCGAGATGGTCACCGGCCCCGACCTGCGCTCCGCCGATGAGGCCGCCCAATACCTGACCCGTCTGCGCCAGCTGCTGCGCTGGTTGGGCATCTCCGAAGCCGACATGGAGAAAGCCCACCTGCGCTGTGACGCCAACGTCTCCATTCGCCCGCGCGGCGCCGATTACCTCAATCCCAAGACGGAGATCAAGAACGTCAACTCCATCGAGGCCGTCCGGGAAGCCATCCAGCACGAGATCCAGCGCCAGATCCGCGCCGTCGAAGCCGGGCAGCGCATCGAGGCCTGGACGTTGGAGTGGGACGAGGACAACAGCGAGCTGCGCAAGATGCGCTCCAAGGAAACCGAGGCCGATTACCGCTACTTCCGCGAGCCAGACCTGCTGCCGGTCTACGTCGACGAGCAGTGGAAGTGGGAGATCCTCAAGGACATGCCCGAGCTGCCCCTGGAACGGCGCCAGCGCTTCTTGCAGGAGTACGAACTCCCCGAATACGACGCCGAGATCCTCACCAGCGAGCGCAACCTGTCCGATTACTTCGAAGCCACCGTGCGCGCTTACGCCGGCGATCCCAAGCGGGTTTCCAACTGGTTGATGAACGATGTGCTACGTATGCTCAACGACCGTGGCCTGACGGCCGACCAGTTGAAGCTGACCCCGCCCTTCCTGGCCGAGGTCCTGCGTCTGGTTGACGCCAACACGATCAACACTTCCACCGGCAAGAGCCTGCTGGGCAAGGTAGAAGACAGCGGCCGTTCACCGGCTGCCATCGTCGAGCAGGAGGGCCTGGCCAAGGTCAGCGACGACTCCGCCATCCGCAACGTGGTGCAGGCGGTGCTGGACGCCAACCCCAAAGAGGTGGAGAGCTACCGGGCCGGTAAAGTGACCCTCATTGGTTGGTTCGTCGGCCAGGTGATGAAACAGATGCGTGGCAAGGCTGACCCCGGCATGGCGCGTCAGATCCTCGAAGAGCTGCTGGGGTAAACCAGGCGCGCCCGGTTTGGGCGTTCCCCCCCTGGTCCCAAGAAAATCCTTAATCCCAGGCCGGTCCACGGGCCACCCGGACCCGCGCGGAGATTGCCACGCCCCCGGTGTTCTGACCGGGGGAAGCAATCTCCACCCCGGCGATCAAGCAGCACCATCTACCCCGTGAACCCCTGGGGGCCTGGGCCAGTCCCTAAATTCTACAAATACGATATATAATAAGGAAATTTTACTTCCCCACCCCGGGCCACACCCGGTGGCGGGGTAGAGGTACTATGCTTACAGGTAGCAAACCGGAAAGGGGGCGTACCATGTTCCGCCAACACGTTCAAAAAACCATCCTGGCCCTGCTCGACCAGCGACTGGTTAGAATTTACTGCATCGCCATCATCATCTTCTCCGTGGCCTCGTTTGCCTACAAGGGCATCTACACAGG
>JAAZNB010000330.1 GCA_012798515.1 Chloroflexota bacterium | reverse complement strand
GGGTGCTCGAATTCCAGTTCCACCGGGGTGGTCAAACGCGAAATTTCGATGCGCACCGCGGGCAGTTCCTCCGGCCGCACCGGGAAGAAACGATAGTCTTCCAAGGCAGCCGCCATTGCGTGTTCGCACACATCTTGCACCAGAGGTTGGTAAGGTTCGACTGTGCCGATACAGCCGCGTAACTCTCCCAGACAGGTGAGGGTCACAAATGAAGCCCCCTGGGCTTGCAGCGGCGGGGAATAATCGGCCAGCGCCAGCTCGAGTGGATCGCAGCCGTTGACGGCCAGCGCCAGGGACTGGCGAGCCAGTTTTAACAACAGCGCCTTATCATCCTGGCTTAGCGGTGCGGAGATCGTGTGTGAGGTCATAATATGAACGGTTGAGATAGATGAGTGGCTCGACGGATGGCTCGGACCGGGTGGCCACGACCTGCCCGATGAAAAGAGTGGAAGCAGGCATAGCATAATTATATACCACCCGGCAGTCTACAAAAGCCAATCCCCCGGCCAGGAACGGAGCTCCCGTGGCCAGGGTCACCGTATCCAGACCCTCAAAACGGTCCTCCTCGTTGACTCCGCGCCCCGCAAAGCGGTCAGAAAGCTCACGCTGGGCGGCACTCAAAATGGTCACGCCGAAGACGCCCGACTCGTGCACCAGGCGGTACGTCCGGGTGGGGTGCCCCAGGGTTACCGCCACTATCGGCGGTTCCAGGGAGATCGAGGTAAAAGAATTGACCGTCATGCCGTGACGCTGGCCGTCCATTGCACTGGTCACGACCGAAACGCCACTGGGCCAGTGACGCATAGATTGTCGTAATTGTTCGCCTAAATCGGACATCGATGCAAGTTCCTTCGTTCGTAAAACGGTTGGTCGTAGATTTATTCGAAAATCAAGCATCTCTGTTTTTCAAAGGTGGCAGGCCATCTCAAAAAACAGTTTCCGCAACAATTTTCGGTGAGGTACTTATACTGTGTCGGGCATCCGGCGTCAAGTACGTGTACAATACGGATACCATCTGACACCGGCCATTACCCGGCCACAGACGGACTTGAATATCTGGCAGAATAAGGTACTATCGTATTTATGACCGATCAACCCACCACCAACCCGGCGCCCAGGCCGCGCCCCACCCGCACCTACCCCACCGGGCGCAGGTTCAATATCTGGACCTCGATTCAAACGGTAATCAGCGTCGCCGTGATCGTGGCTACCCTGCTCACCCTGTGGACGCCAAGCAACCTGTTCTCCGACCGCATGTTGGATGAAATGTTGATGGCTTTGCAATCCGAACAGACCCAGCCGGCGGTGTTCCCTACCCTCACCCCCGCCCCGCGCCCGGTGATCGGTATCGTCGCGGGGCACTGGGGCAACGATTCCGGGTCGGTCTGCGATGACGGCTTGACCGAAGCCGACACGAACCTGCATATCGCCACCCTGGTCAAACAAGACCTGATCAACGAAGGTTATTCCGTTGACCTCCTGCAAGAATTCGATCCCAAGCTGTTCGAGTACCAGGCGCTGGCCCTGGTCTCGATCCACAACGACTCTTGCCAGTACATCAACGACGAGGCTACCGGGTTCAAGGTGGCCGCTGCCGTGTCCAGTCCCTTCCCGGAAAAGGCTAACCGGCTCACCTCCTGCCTGGTCGACCGTTACCAGCGCATCACCGGTCTGCACTACCACTTCAATACCATCACCCCGGACATGACCAGCTACCACGCCTTCAACGAGATCAATGCCAACACTACAGCCGCCATCATCGAGACCGGCTTCTTGAACCTGGACCGTAGTATTCTGACCGAACAACCCGAGCTGGTTGCCCAAGGCGTCACCGCCGGCATCCTGTGCTTCGTGCGCAACGAGCCGATCGACAACCAGCCGGTCGAGGGCTTATCCCCACAGGAGCCTTGATTCCATGCCCCAGGACGCTCACCAGCAGGCGCTCGAGGCACTGCAAACAGCCCAGCAGGCGCTCAAGAGCGGTGACCGGCGAATCGCCCGCCAGTTCGCCGCCCGGGCGTCCCAACTGGCGCCCGAGATGGAGGCGCCCTGGCTGATCCTGGCTGCACTGGCCGGGCCGGAAGCCAGCCTGGAATACCTCAAGCACGCCCTGGAAGCCAATCCGCGCAGCCAACGAGCTCGCCAAGGGATCCATTGGGCCTTACAACGCCAGCGGGCCACACGCCAGGCTGCCGCAACCCGCCCCGTACCGGTGCCGCCACCCGCACCCACACAGAAGGTCCAGGTGACCCGGCAGGTGCGCGCCTACCGGGACACGTCCCCGGTACGCACCCGGCCCATCCGCCGGCCGGCTCCCCGGCCAGCGCCCCGGCGCAAGCCGGCTTCACCCCGCTACCTGACCCCGGTCATCGTCTTCATCAGCACGGTTGCCCTCATCCTTTGCGCCAGTCTGCTGGCCTGGGTCGCCTTCTCCAACGATTGGACCGTGGTCGCCCAAAGCATTTCGGCCGCCCAACCGGTGTGGATAGAAGAGCCGACTTCACTGCCCAGCAGCACATCCACCCTGACTCCCATTCCGGTCGCCAGCGCCACGGCCCTACCCACGGATACGCCCCTGCCGACCCTCACGCCCACGCCGGAACCGACAGCCACGCCCTACCCTACCGAGGCTCCGCCAGAAGTCCCGGTGGAAGTCATTGTCGAACCCCCACCGGTGGAACCCAGCGCCGGGCGCTGGATCGACGTGGACCTGACCAATCAGATGGTGTACGCCTACGAAGGGGAGCTGGTGGTCAATTCCTTCCTGGTCAGCACCGGTACGTGGGAATACCCCACCGTCACCGGTCAGTACCAGATCTACGTCAAATATGACGCCGCCGACATGTCCGGTCCCGGCTATTATCTGGCCAATGTTCCCTATGTGATGTATTTTTACAAGGGTTACGGGCTGCACGGCACCTACTGGCATAACAACTTTGGCACACCGATGAGCCACGGCTGTGTGAACCTGCGCACCGAAGACGCCGGCTGGTTATATAATTGGGCCTCGATCGGCACCCTGGTGAACGTCCATTATTGATCCGTCAATGACCGGCTCCGGGCTTTGCCGCCGAATTTGAGGATTTCGAGCGCTTCGTTTATAATTAAACCAGGTATCTATCCACATTACCCGTTTCTCTTATCGACCGGCGTGTATTGCTCGCTGAACAGAGCAATGCGGCGTCTTTTCCATTTCGAGGCCGGCCCAACCGGGTCGCCCGAAAAACTAAGTGATACTCTACGAGGCTTTTCTGGTTATCTGCTATGCTTAAACATGCCCTGTTTGCTGGACTGATTGTAGATGAAAATGACCAACCGGTTGAGGTGAAACAGGTTGGCGATGAAATGTTCTATGTGGTCAACGATGCCGGTTTCTTCCGCCACATTTCGTCCGAGGAAGTAGACCGCCAGATCCTGGACCGGATGGTTGAGCAGATCCACGGTCACGAAGACATCCTCTCCGACCAGGCGGCCAAAATGCTGGGACAGGACGATATTTTCAGCCGGGCGCTGATCATGAACCAGCTCAAAGATATTTCCAAACAGTTCGACCAGATCCTGACCACCGGCATCCCGGAAGACGCCCGGGCTTACCTGGGGATGATGGGGTTCCGGGTTGTCATCAATATCCATGGGGAGATTGTCGACTTCCAACAGCCTGGCGCCGCAGGTGAAGACGACTCGGGAGAATAAGCCCGCCTTTTTTATGCCGGCCAGAAAACCACGGCCAAAACTGGCGTATACTTAACCAACGGAATGGTGCCAGATCCTTTTTTTTGGAGAGAAGGCCATGACCTCCAACATTATCGATGTAACCGAAGCCGATTTCAATTATGAGGTGATCAATTATTCCCACAACCTTCCGGTTTTGGTGGATTTTTGGGCTACCTGGTGCCGTCCATGCCAGGTATTGAGCCCCATGCTCGAAACCCTGACCAACGAGGCCGGCGGTGCTTTTCGCCTGGCCAAAGTAGATGTGGACGCCAATCCCAACCTTTCCATACAGTACAACGTGCGCAGTATCCCCACGGTGAAAGCCTTCAGCAGCGGCGACGTCATTGCCGAGCTGGCCGGCTTGCAGCCTGAGCC
>JAAZNB010000329.1 GCA_012798515.1 Chloroflexota bacterium | reverse complement strand
CCGCGAGCTACCTGCAGGCGGAAGAGATGGCGGCGCCTGGCGCGCAGGACTTCGTAGACCGGGTTACGACCGGTGATCCATTCTTTCATTGGGCAGATTGTCCGGTGTTCACTGCTGCCAGCGCCAGGTAGTGCCCTCTTTGCTGTCCTCGAGGATCACACCCAATTCACCCAGGCGGTTGCGCACCTGGTCGGCCAGGGCGTATTGTTTAGCCTGGCGCAGATCGCGGCGCAGGTCGATGAGCAGCTCGATGAAGGGGTCGGCGGCCTGGCTGTCCTTGTGGCCCTGTTCGAGGATCAGGCCGAACACGCCGGTCAGCTCGCACAACAGGGCCTGCGCCGGCCCGAGCTCGGCATCGGTCGCCCCATCGGAACGGGTCTGGTTCGTGACGCGCACCAGCTCGAACAGGTATCCCAGGGCGCCGGCGGAGTTGAAGTCGTCGTCCATGGTTTCGATGAAGCCGTTCCGGCTGGCTTCCATCTGCTCGTGCAGCGTTTCCAGGCTGGCCTGGGGCGCACCGGCGGCCCCGGGTTGGGCGGGACGCAGCGCGGAGCGCAGGCGCTCCAGGGCACGCGTGGCCTGCCCGATGACTTCGTCATTGAAGGTCAGCGGGTTGCGGTAGCTGGAATTCAGGATCATCATGCGCAGCACGTTGGCTTCGTGTTCGGCGAGGAAGTCCTCGATGGTCACCAGGTTACCCAGCGACTTGGACATTTTCTCGCCGCCCAGCTGGAGCATGCCGTTGTGCACCCAATAACGCGAGAAAGATTTGCCGGTAAAGCTCTCGCTCTGGGCGATCTCGTTCTCATGGTGGGGGAAGATCAGGTCGTTCCCGCCGCCGTGGATGTCGATCTGTTCGCCCAGGTGGCTGTAGTTCATGGCCGAGCACTCGATGTGCCAGCCCGGGCGGCCTTTCCCCCACGGGCTGTCCCAGGAAGGCTCGCCCGGTCGGGCGGATTTCCACAGTGCGAAGTCCATGGGGTGTTCCTTGCGTTCGTCCACGCCAATACGGGCGCCGGCCTGCATGTCTTCCAGGTGGCGGCCGGAGAGCTTGCCGTAATCGTCGTCCTTGTTCACGCGGAAATACACGTCACCGTCTACCGGGTAAGCATAGCCGCGGTCGATCAGGCCCTGGATCATGTCCAGGATCTGGGGCATGTCTTTGGTGGCGCGCGGGTTGATGGTGGCCGGCAAGATATTCAGGTCGGCCAGGTGCTGGCGGAACTCCTGGATGTAGCCTTCGGCCAGGTCGAACGGATCTACACCCATCTGGTTGGCGCGCTGGATGATCTTGTCGTCTACGTCGGTGAAATTCATCACGTGGCGCACACTGTAGTCTCGGTATTCCAGGTAGCGGCGAATAATATCGAAGACCAACGCCGACATGGCGTGGCCGACGTGGGCTTTATTGTAGACGGTCGGTCCGCACACGTACATACGTACCTGGCCGGGCTCGATGGTTTCAAACGATTCTTTCTTACGAGTCAGGGTATTGTAAATTTTTATACTCATGGCTTCTTCTCTCTGGAAAACGTTTACCGTTCTTCTGGTCGGGCAAAGATCATGCGCCCGGCGGCGGTCTGGAGCACCTTGGTGACGATGACCTGGATTTCCAGATCCATAAATTCGCGTCCATTTTCGATGACTACCATGGTGCCATCGTCCATGTAGCCTACACCCTGGTTGAACTCTTTACCTTCCTGGATGACGCGAATGTTGAGCAGCTCGCCTGGCAGCAGCACCGATTTTACCGCATTTGCCAGTTCATTGACGTTTAAAACCATAACCCCCTGAAGCTCGGCGATACGGTTCAGGTTATAGTCATTGGTCAGCACGGGACAGCGCAGCTGGCGCGCTAAAATCACCAGCTTATCGTCGACCTCGCGCACGCCCTCCACGTCAATGTCGCTCAAGCGCACCGGGATGGTGGGCTCTTTCTGGAGCTGTGAAAGCACCTCCATACCCCGCCGGCCGCGCTGGCGGCGCAGGCTGTCGGGCGAGTCGGCGATGTATTGCAGCTCGTTGAGCACAAAGCGTGGGATCAGAAGCGACCCGGGCAAAAAGCCCGTTCGTGCGATGTCGGCTATACGGCCGTCGATGATGACACTTGTATCTAATAATATGGTTCGATTCTCTGCCCAGTTCCCTTTGCCATTGCCATCTTCGTTCGATGAGGAAGAAGACGAGGACGATGAAGAGCGAAATGAGGAAAACACGGCAAACAGATCATTTTGCCGCATGACGAAGATGTAAACCCCCAGGTAGCCCATCACCAGAACGCCAACAAAAGGGAGAACCCTGCCAAACGGAGCCGGGAGGAGAGAAAGAGGAAACGAAAGTAAAGCAGCGACGATCAGGCCGACGATTAAACCGATCAATGAAGCGAATAAAGACTGTGCCGATACCCGGCTAAAAAGAGAACGGAGAGCCCGAATCGGTCGAATGGTGAGAAAAGGGGTAAGGATGAGCCCGACCAGTGCACCTACCAGACCAACGACAACCGCAAACTGCTCTACAGTGAGGGTGTTCGCACCCGGGTTGATATTGGCCAGGCGGCCCAGCGAGATGCCCCAATATACCCCGAGAATTGCAAAAACAACCATTCCAATTAAACGAATGATAAAATCAAAACTCATATAAATCCTCCAGGAATCGATTGTTAAAGAACGAGAACGAGAGCGGAAGAAAAAAATAAATCCTATAGGATGATAGCACGTGCCTGGATTCAAGTCAATTCAAACGGGCCTCCCCTGACTGCATTTGAGATTAATATTTGATAAGACTTACCCGTACAACCGCCCCGGCCCGCGTGCACCTGCCTTGCTCGGGCAGGTGTGCAGCCAGGAACCGGGGCGGCTGGGTTGCGTTTACTTGATCACGCGCGGGTTGACCCACACGGCCCAATCCTGGCCGGAGGAACCGTTGGCCAGCACGGCCAGCACGACTTCCACCGATTTGCCCGACAAGAAGCTCATGTCAACGTCCAGTTCCTGGGGAACGCTGGCGTAAGCCATGTTCCACTGGCCCAGGGATTGCAGCGCTCCGCCATCGGCGCGGTAGTTGAGCTGGTAGACCACGTCGCAGCTGCTGCCGCCGTTCAGGCAGCCGATGATAGCGCGGAAGTGATCGCCGGACTGGATCACCAGGGCCGGGAAGCGGCCGGTGATCACACCGCTATCCGTCCACTGCGGATGCGTCTCGATCGAGTTGCCGCTGTAAGCTGAGCCGTTCTGCAGCGTGGGGTTGTCCACCCGCACGATGAAGCCGTTGGCGTCAGTGTTGACGCCCGGGCAGGGCAACGACCCTGCGGCGCTGGTCCATTGCGCTGAGCAGTAATTGGCCGCAAAGTCGTAGATGAGCTGGCTGCCGGGCGGAGGGCTGGTTACGGTGATGGTAGGGGTGACGGTGGGGGCGACTACCTCGATTTGCACGTAGAACTCACCGCCGGCGTTATTGCCGATGCCGAAAGTGGCGCCGGAGCTGTTGCGCAGTTTCCAGTTGCCGGTATATTTGCCGTTGGTGGCCGGCGCAGTGAGGTTTACCGAGATGTCGATGGTCTGACCGGGGGCCACGCTCCCGGGGAGTGATACCGAGGTCGGGCCGCCCATGGCGTCTCCGTTGCTGAAAATGAGCGCATAGGCCGTGGTCCAGGTGCAGCTACCGATGTTTTTCAGGCGCCAGGTTTTGGTAAAGGTCGCCCCGGGGGCGAATTTCGTCCCATCCGGGATGGTGATATCCGATACGAACTGCGCCCAATCACACGGCGTGTAGACGGGGGCCCGGGTGGGGGCCAGTGTGGCCGTGGGTACGCTGGTCGTGGGGGAGGCGCCTACCGTCGGCGAGGCGAGTGGGGTTTGGGTGGACAACAGGGCCAGTTGGGTCAGCTGGGCGGCCACCGTCTGGGCGGCCTGGGTGACTGCATCCGGCGTGGGCGTGCCGCGCGGGGCACGTGGCAGGTTGCAGGCGCTGAGTACGAAAATGAAAATCAGGGTTAATAGCAAAGCGGCCGGTTTTTTAGGCATACGACCATCTCCTTGTTGAATCCTTTGATCGAGTATGAGAACCGCTCCAGGGCGGGTTGGAAAGCCTGTCTGTGGATCCTGGCTGGCCAGCGATCCGGTACTTGCACTGCGTTGCGAATAATTTTAATTTTATCGTAACTGTGTGATCGGTGAAGGCCAGTTCGGAGCCTCTTTCGCCTCAGGCTGAGGAACCCTATTTCTCTCTCCATCTCTCCAATGCGGGAAAGCGCCAGGGGAAAATGACGCCGGGCCGCGTTGCGAATTTTCCCGGGAGACGCAGCGGCAGGTTACAATATCGCCCTGCCCTATGCTAGAATTAGTCGAGCCATCATGGATATCTACCATCGAGATACATCTGAACGCAAACCTCATCGTACACGCAATCTCCCCTGGAAGAGCATATTCCTGTTGAAACGCGACGAGTTCGGCGCAGTGGTGAGAGACAATTGGCGACGTTTTTTGAAAGAAGCCGGGAGGCAATATAACCAGATCAACCGCTGGAGCGGTGGAAATCTGGATATCGTGCGTAATACCATCCTGTCGTTCAGCGAAGCGCGGGCCCCCGAGGCGGCGGCCAGCATTGCCTATTACGCCCTGTTTTCCCTGTTTCCCTTGATCCTGGCGTTTATCACCATTGCCAGTTTCTTTTTGAAAGGCGACGAGATCCGCCAGACGGTGTTGGAATTCGTCACCCGGGCGCTGCCAATCTCTCAGGACTTCGTCATTTCGAATATCAATTCGATCCTCAAAGAGCGCGGTACGTTCAGCATTGTGGCCCTGGTCAGCCTGATCTGGTCGGCGACCGGTGTTTTCAACACGCTGGCGCTCAACGTGGAACGGGCCTGGTCGGATCGCGGCATTCACTCGATACTCCAACGGCGACTGGTCGCCCTGACCATGGTAGGCCTGCTGGCGCTGTTGCTGGTGCTTTCGGTATTCTCGACGACGCTGATCCATTTGCTCCCTGAAGTCTGGATTCCCATGGTGGGTAATGTGGCCATTACCGAATCCACCTTCTGGAAATTAACGACGATGTTACTGGCTCCTTTGTTCCGCTTTGTGATGCTTTTTGCGCTTTATTGGGGCATTCCACGCGATAATGTGCGGCGCTCGGCCGCATTCTGGAGTGCGTTGTTTGCCATGGTGGCCATCGAGCTGATTACTTATTTCTTTACCTGGTATTTGCGCAGCGGTTTGGTGCGCTACGAGCTGGTGTACGGCTCCCTGGGCGCCATCATCGCTTTGATGTTGTGGATCTACCTGGGCAGCTGGATCTTGTTATTTGGCGCCCATTTGAGCGCCACGATCACGCGTTACATCGACCAGCGAAATTCTGGTCAGTAGCATCTGCCACCGGGAGGCAGCGGGGGAAAAGATACAGCTGGCATGACAATTACGTGTCAATAGACAATGGAAAACACGTCTCAAAGCATATATGATATAAATAATGTAAATGTATACACGTTTTGAGGTGGTTTTGGGCGT
>JAAZNB010000328.1 GCA_012798515.1 Chloroflexota bacterium | reverse complement strand
CTCGGTCGCCAGGTCGTCCCGCCCCAACTGTTTGAGATACCGCAGCCACTCCAGCTTCGCCCCGGCGGGCACTTCCGCCATCAGGGTCAAAAAATGGCTCACCTGTATGGCCGGGGCCATGGGATTGGACAGCAAAATATGGGACAGTAAGGCATAGGTCCAGGGGGTAACCCGTTCGGGAATGAGGGCTTTCATCATCTGATCCGGGTCCGGGACGAGAGCATACAGGCAGGCGAAGGCAGTCTTCCAGGCAGTGTAGATCTGCACATCCAGGTCGGGGCGATCGATAGCCGTCTCCTGCACCAGGCCACTCCAGGATTTCAACACCCGTCGCCGTTCACGCAACGCAATTGCCACCAGGCCGCACTCCTCCAGAGTATAGGGCAGGCGCAGGTGCTGGAAAGCATTTTCGTAAGCCAGCAAAGAACGCTTGCGCAAGGCGTGCTCCAGGGGCCGCTCCAGGTTGGCGGCCAGCTCGCTCACCCGCAGCGAGGGATCGATTTCCAGTAAAGCCAGCCCGGCCGGCGTCCACACGCTCTCGTCTTGCGTCGCAGCTTCGATGACCTGTTTCAGTGCGTTTTCCTGCTGTAAACCAGACCAGACCACCGGGTCGTGACGCATGGCAGTTAAAATTTGAGATACCCGGTCCTCTGGTAATGACTGTTGGATTTCAAGAAACAGGTCCAGTGATAGCATAAGCCCACCTGATAGTATGAGTTGGATACCGAGATTTATTCTTGACCGGCATGATTGGTCACAACGCCGATCAGCGCGCTTGAAGCAAGAGATAATACGCGCCCAACAATAAGACCAGCCCGATCATGATGACGAAGGTACCAATCCCGGAGGTCGTTTTTAACAGCTGGTTCAAGGTATCCACCAGGGACGAAGCATTGCCGACCAGGCCGGCGATGTCATCCGTGATACCTTTTTGCCCCAGGCGGCCCATCTGTTTGGCAATCGCCTGCAGATCACCCGTCAGGACGCGGGCAACCAGAATGTACAGCCCGATCCCAACCGAGATCACGCCCATGATAAACAGACCGGTAGACATGGTCATAATCAAATCGTGAAATGATGTAGGAAACATCAATGCCTCCTGAGGTTTGTGTTCTCAGGAGGCATTGATGCAAGAAGCGTGCCAGGTCGTTATTCAGGCAGAACGAATTACGTCAGCCGGGAGGTGCGGCAGATCGATATTCTCCCCATCGCAAAACAACATGGCCCGTTCGATGGCGTGGCTCAATTCTCGGATATTGCCCGGCCAGCGATAATTGACCAGGGCTTGCATGGCCCGGGCGGTGATCCCGGTGATGTTCAATCCCATTTTGGGGTTGTTCTGGCGGATGAAAAAACCCACCAGCTCGGGGATGTCCACCTTGCGGGTACGCAGCGGCGGCAAGTCCAGGTCCACCACTTTCAAGCGGTAGAACAGGTCTTCGCGGAACTGGTTCTCATGGATCATATTCTTCAGATCCCGGTTGGAGGCAGCGATTAGCTGCACGTCCACGTGGATCATGTTGGTGCCCCCCACGCGGCGGAAAGCGCGTTCTTCGATAGCCCGCAGCAGCTTGGCCTGGATGTCCATGGGCATGGAGGAGATCTCGTCCAGGAACAACACGCCTCCGTCGGCCACTTCCATCAGGCCGTGCTTGCGCCGCTCCGCGCCGGTAAAAGCGCCCGCTTCGTAACCGAATAACTCGGCCTCCAGCATGGTATTCTGGATGGCGGCGCAATTGATGGCAATGAAAGGTTTACTGGCCCGCGGCCCGCTGGTGTGGATGAACTGCGCCAGCACTTCCTTGCCCGTGCCCGTCTCTCCGGTGATCAGCACCGACACCGAGGCCGAGGCCGCCCGGTGGGCCTGTTCCACCAGGGACTTCATCTCGTTACTGTTACCGACGATAAATCGTGATTTGGTCTGCTGGTTTTGGCGCAGGTGGGCCAGCTCGCGCCGCATCGAGACGATTTCGAACGCGCGCTGGATCGACTGCTCCAATTGTTTGAACTGGATCGGCTTGGTCAAAAAGTCGTGCGCCCCGTTCTTCATGGCGTCCACGGCCATTTCGATATCCCCATACGCCGTGATCAGGATGATTGGCGGGCGGAAAGGCATGTGCGCCGTCTCGTGCAGCAGGTTCGGGCCGTATCCGTCGGGCAGGTTTACGTCCAGGAGGATGACGTCCCCGTCCCCCCGCGACAGGTGTACCCGGGCTTCGGCCAACGTAGCTGCACCAATGACTTCATACCCCTGGGAAGACAAAAAATCGCCAATGAATTGGCGTGCATTTTCCTCGTCATCAACGATGAGAACCGTAATTGCCATACTTATTCTCCATGAGGCGTTGGCAGGTATACGTGGAATACCGTACCCCCGGGAAAGCTGTTGACCGTGATGCTCCCCTGGTGGGCGATGACAATTCGCTTGGTAATTGCCAGCCCCAGGCCGGTGCCGCCGGATTTTGAGGTGATGAACGGTTCGAAGATGTGTTCGCGGATCTCGTCCGGGATCCCCGGCCCATTATCCGATACGCTGACCTCCACCTGGGGCAGATTGGCGATAAACTCGCTCTTGGTAATCCGCACCGCTAGTGTACCACCCTTTTGGCTCATCGCTTCCACCGCGTTGCTGATCAAATTTGTAAACACCTGCTCCAGGGAGCGCGGGTCGCCCATGATCTGCAAGCCGGGTTCGCTTTCCTGGTAGAACGAATTGATATTGACCCGCGCCAGGCGGGGACGCCAGCGATCCAGGATCTTCTTCATGAGGATGCCCACGTCCATCGGCTCGAAGCGCGGCTCCAGCGGGCGAGCGAAAGCCAACACCGATTCCATCAAGTGGTTCAACCGCGTACAGTCGCTCTGCATGCGATTGATGGCGTCCTGGTGGGGATCGTCGTCACTGATCCGGCTGGAGAGGAGTTGTAAACCGGTAGAAATGTTGTTGATCGGGTTGCGCACTTCGTGGGCGAAGATAGCCGTAAACTCGCCCAGCACGGCGCGATGTTCGAGCTGCTGGGTGCGCAAGCGGATCTGTTCGTGCTCGCTTACGTCGTTGATAAAGATGAGGATGGCCAGCAGGCTGTCGGCCTTCAATACCGGGATAACCTGGATGTGAGCCGGAAAAGACACCCCGGTGCGCCGGTGCAGGGATACGTTGCCCATGTTGTGCGTCGGCACGCCCTTGGTAGCGTTTTGCAGCGCCGGAAGCAGCCGCTCCGGCCCGATGAGCACGTTCTCGACCGGTTGCATACGCACTTCCAGATCGGTGTAATCCAGCATCAGTTCTGCCGCCGAATTCATCTCGATGATCTTCAGGTCCGGGCCGGCCACCAGGATGCCCTCTTGTGAATTCTCCACCAGGCTGCCGCGGATGGCCAGCGTGTTCTCGTAGCGCTCGTTCTCCGAGCGCAGGTGCTCGATGAGGATCAAACGCTGCAGGGCGTGGCTGGCCAGGTTGCCCAGGTAATCCAGCAAGTGCGATAGCTTGGGTTTCTCGCTCTTTTCCGGATCCCCAATGACCAGGATACCCAGCAGGGCGCCCTCGTGGCCCAGGGCCGTGGAAGCCACGTAGGCCATTTTGGCCACCCGCCCGGCGCGGTGAACCTCGGTAAACACCTGCTTGCCGGGCTTCCACACCGTGGTCACCGCCAGGCGGTAGAAATCCGTCTCTGACAGGACTTCCGGAAAAACGTCTTTCGGCTCGATACTGGCGCACTTGACCAGCTGGGGATAATCACTCTGCGCCTGGTAGATACAGGCGTAATCGGTGCCAAACAGCTCTTTGGCCAGGTTGAGGGTGGTGTTGAATAATACCGAGACGTCCTCAATCTCGAACAGGGCTTTGAAATTGAGGACGTCTGCCAGCACTTCATCGTCGTCTTTATCCGAGTATTCTTGCTGGTCCTTGGGGTCGATCATCAGGAGCAGCCACTGGCCCATCGGGTCCAGGGCATAAGCCGATATATGCACTGCTACCGGTGTGCGGTTACGCCGCACCAGCAGCACGTCACGTTGTTCCCCTGGCTCGAAAGGCGTCGAATTGCGGTCGCTAAGCAGGTCTTCGATCAGCCGTCCATTGATCTCGATCTGGGAAAACGAGGTCAGCTTCAAAGCCGCACTGTTCGACAACAGCACCATCGCCCGGGCCCGATCCAGGAGCAGCGCCGGACCGGGCATCAGGTTCAACAAGGAGGTGAACTCGGTCAACCCCAGGTTTTTACCCCGCCACAGCGTGTTTCGAGACGATGAAGGTACGGATTGGCTCATGCGCGCACCGAGCTGATATCCCTCAAATGAGCAGGCAAGATTCCTTCCATGGCGCGGTACTTGGCTACCGTGCGCCGGGCTACCGAGAAACCTTTCTCGGCCAACATCTCAGCCAGCTCCGAATCGCTCAGGGGAGTAGATTCGCTGGCAATCATTTCGCGCAGGACCGTGCGCACATTCAGGCTGCGGTCGAAGAAAGAAGACAACGGGATGATGCGCCGGTTAGGCAGTTGCACCGTCTTATTGGATACGGCCCGAGAAATGGTCGATTCGTGCACTTCGAGCTCTCTAGACAGCTGTGCCCGGGTAAACGGGATGAGGTGCTTCTCCCCGTGGGTGATGTACGAGCGCTGCAGCCCTACCAGGCGCTGCATCAGGCGCAGCATAGTATGGTTGCGCTGCTGCATACACTTCACGAACAGCGAGGCCCGTTCCAGGTCACTCTTCCAGGCGTCCTTTTTCTCATCCGAGGCCTGCTGGATGGCGCCGCGGAACAGGGGATTGATGCGCAGCGTCCCGGCCAGCGGTAAGATTACTTCCACGATCAGCGGGTTCTTGGGATCGTTGTCCATATAGCTGATGATTACGTCCGGTTGGCGGTAGACTTCCAGGGCTTCGTTGGCCGGCTGGCGTACGTCTCCCCAGTGGGAGCGCCCCGGGAAGGGGTACAGGTTCTCGCTGATGAAACGCACCACCTGCTGCACCTGGGTCTGCGAAACGCCGAACATCCGCGCCATCTCGGCGTACTGGTGGCGGCTGAGCTGGTCCATGGCCTCACGGATGAGCTTCTCCGCCAGGCCGGGCACGAAACGGCTTTCGGACAGCACTTCCAGCTGCACCAGCAGGGCTTCCTGCGGCGATGTGGACCCCACCCCAACCGGCTCGGCATGTTGTATAATCTTCTGGATGGCCTCCACGCTGGAAAGCGGTTTATGGAAATAACGGGCCACTTCGATCAGTGAGGTGGTCAGCAGACCGTCTTCGTCCAGGTGAGTCAGCAGGTAAGCGGCAATCTTTCGCTGCTCGCTTCCCAGCTCGGGCGCGACCTGGCGCAGGACGTAAGTAGGCAGGTCGTCTGCGATGGTCGAGACGCCTTCATCCGGATAATCGTCCGCCGTACGGTCCCCGTGGGTGTAAAAATCATCCCGGGGTGAGACGAACACGATGGGTTCCTCCGGGCTGGCTTCGTTCGACGGCCGGCTGCAAACCGGGCATACCCCCCGCGGCGGCAGCAGGCGATGGCACATGGGACAACGGCGTTCCTCCACCAGTTCAAGCGCCGGGTTGGACGCCAGCTCCGACTCGATCTGCTGCCGCAGTTCCTCGGACGTCAGGCTGAGCAAAGTCATTGTCTGGGCCAGGTGAGCGGTGGTGAGAGGACGGATAGTCTGATAGTGGAGTTGAAACATAAGCTTACCCTATAGTTGGTCTTAGTATATTCTCTAGCCGGTAAAGTTGCAAGTTCTATACCAGGGTTTCCTCCGGTGGCCCAGTTTTCCCCGGCGCCCGGCTAGATTAATCGACTCTTAATGAAAGTAGCTGCGTTGTATATATTAACGCCGGTTCGAGACAAGGCTCCCTGAGGCGCAGGCGACGGGTTCGCCGCACCCAAAAAACTGGCAGGCCGCCCTGGCTCGAATTTTCGGCGCCCACAACGGTAGAGGACATGCAAAAACACAACCGCACCTGGCTTTTGATTCTCATGGCAGCCGCCACACTCGGGCTGCTGCTCTTCGTCGTCTACCTCTACACGGGCTATACCCGCACCGGCCAATCCGCGGCAAGCCCCACCTTCGATAGCCAGCGGGCCTACCAGGACGTCCAGTACCAGACCGGCCTCGGCCCGCGCACGCCCGGCAGCCAGGCCCACGCCGATGCCGCCGCCTGGATCCAGACCCAGCTTGAAGACAACGGGTGGACGGTAGACGTCCAGGACACCCAGGCCATGGGGCTCCCCATTCACAACATAACCGGGAAGCGCGGCAGCGGCAGTCCGTGGATCATCCTCGGCGCCCACTACGACACCCGCTTCGTGGCCTCCGAAGACCCCGACCCGGCTCTGCGCGACCAGCCCATCGACGGCGCCAACGACGGCGCCTCCGGCGTGGCCGTACTGCTCGAACTGGCCCGGGTCATCCCACAGGACCTGGACAAACAGGTGTGGCTGGCCTTTTTCGACACTGAAGACCAGGGCAGCATCGAGGGCTGGGACTGGATCCTGGGCTCAAGGGCTTACGCGGAAGCCCTCACAGGCCAGCCGGATGCCGTCATCGTCCTGGACATGATCGGCGACGCCGATCTGAATATCTACATGGAGCGCAATTCCGATCCCGAGCTGATGGGACAGATCTGGGACCAGGCGGCCGCGCTGGGATACCAATCCAACTTCATCCCGGAATACAAGTACCAGATGCTGGACGATCACCTGCCCTTCGCTCAGAAAGGGATCCCCGCCCTGGACGTGATCGATTTCGATTACCCCTACTGGCACACCATGGCCGACACGGCCGACAAGGTCTCCCCACACAGTCTGGACGCAGTGGGCGAGACCGTGCTTTCCTGGCTGCTTACTAAACCGTAATTGATCAGATGGATAAACTGGCGTACACTTGTACTATGGTAGAACTCGAACTGCTTCGCTCCATTCGCCCAACCTGGCTGCAGCGGGCTACCAACTCCCTGGCCAAAGGCGTGGGCGTGCGGGAAGATTTCCGCGACCAGCTGGACCACTTCATGGGGCTGCTGGAACAATCCCTGATCACCGGCGATTATGGCTGGATGGATTCCATCCTGTCCTTGTGGGCCACTTCACTACCGGAAACGGACCTGGAGACCGGGCAAAGCCACCTGACCACCCTGATCAAAGAGCTGCTGCTGCTTTCATATAATGTCTGCCAGGAACAGCTCTCCCCCGAACAGGCCATGACCCTGATCAACGTGCTGCTGCCGTGTTTCACCTATGCCTTCGAAAAGTCGGCCCAGTTCGAGATCGAAGCGCGCATTTCTCACCTTTCATCTCAATTGCAATCCATCCAGACCGCCCTGGAAAAACTGGATCGCAGCAAATCGGATTTTATCGCCGTGGCCGCCCACGAGCTCAAGACGCCCCTTACCCTGGTGGAAGGCTACGCCGCCATGCTGCGCGAATACTACGAGCACAATAATAGCGACCCTACGGTTGCAAAAACTCACATTGATGGTATATTCAATGGTGCTCACAGGTTGCGCGGGATCATCGACGACATCATCGACGTCTCGCTGATCGACAACAACCTGATGATTCTGAACTTCCAACCGACCTGGTTGAACCGCATTTTCACGGTGTTGGGGAACGAGCTAGCCGGAAGCGTCAAAGAACGACAACAGTTATTGGAGATCTGTGCTTTCCCGGGCAGCGATGAGCTGTTGTTTGCCGACCCGGAACGTCTGCTCCAGTTGTTCCGCAACCTGCTGGTGAATGCGATCAAATTTACACCGGATGGCGGTAAAATCAGGATCGACGGTCGCCGCTTGCCCGGGTTCATCGAGGTAATGATCATCGATACCGGCATAGGTATCGCCATGGAAGATCAGGCCACCATCTTCGAGAAGTTTGCCCGGCTGGGAAACGTGTCCTTGCATTCCAGCGGCAAGACCAAGTTCAAAGGCGGCGGTCCCGGACTGGGGCTCCACATCGCGAAAGGCATCATCGAAGCCCATGGAGGCGCCGTGTGGGTAGAATCTCGCGGACACGACGAACAACTCTTACCCGGCACGACCTTCCACATATTACTACCCTGGCGCACCGAGCCGCCCGACGAACGTATGGTTAAAATCTTCTCCCCGTTAATTAAAAAACAAACGACCGAAGAGGAACCAGCTTAACAAGATGAGTAGCATAGCCCACATCAAGCCAGCCGACCGCATTGCGTCCTTCCAACCTTATTTCTTTGCCACCCTCAACACCAAAATAACGGCATTAAAAGCCCAGAACAAAGACGTCATCCGCCTGGACATGGGCTCTCCCGACCTGCCCCCCGCAGAGCACATCATTTCAGCCCTCACCCGCGCGGCCCAGCGGCCCGACACGCACGGTTATTCGCCCAACGGCGGCACGCTGGCCTACAAACAGGCCGTAGCCGATTACTATATGAATCGTTTCGAAGTCGAACTGAATCCCAACACCGAAGTGTTGGGGCTGATCGGCTCCAAAGAAGGGTTGTTCAACCTCAACCAGGTGTTGGTCAACCCCGGCGATTATGTGCTGGTCCCCGACCCGGGCTACCCGGTCTACGAAGCCGGCGCCCTGATTGCCGGCGGGCAGGTCTACAAGGTGCCCTTGTTGAGCTCCAATCACTTCCTGCCTGACCTCAGCGCCATCCCATCCGACATCGCTTCCAAGGCCAAGATCCTGTGGTTGAATTACCCCAATAACCCCACCGGCGCAATCGCTCCCCTGGCCTTCCTGGAAGAAGCCATCGAGTTCGCCCGCCAGTACGGCGTCATCATCGGCCACGATTGCCCCTACGTGGACATCTGCTTCGACGGTTACCGCGCCCCCAGCATCATGCAGCTGCACGGCGCCAAAGAGGTGGCCGTGGAGCTCAATTCGCTCTCCAAGACCTACAACATGGCCGGCTGGCGCCTGGGCATGGCTGTAGGCAACCCCGAGGTGCTGCGCTACCTGCACACCTACAAAAGCCAGATGGACACCTCCCATTTCGGGCCGGTTTATGAAGCCGGTATTGCCGCCCTGACCGGCGACCAGGACTGGCTCGAAGGCCGCAATGCAGTTTACCAGGAACGGCGCGACGTGGTCGTCTCTGCCCTACGTTCGGCCGGATTCCAGGTCGAGCTGCCGCCGGCCTCCATCTATGTATGGGCACGCCTGCCGGAGAACGCCGGCGACAGCGTCACCTTCTGCCGGGAAATGCTGGATGACGTCTACGTCAGCACCACCCCTGGCACGGTATACGGTGATTACGGCGAAGGCTATTTGCGCATCTCTTTGGTCACCGACACAGCCCGCGTTCGGGAAGCCATGCAGCGCCTGGTCGATTGGGTCAGGCAACGCGGGTAATTCGATTGATACAGGTCTCACAGATAGAAGAACGATATTTTTATGCCTAAGAAACTACCTGAGCCAACCCAGGCGCCCAAAGAACGGGCTTTCCTGGTAGGCGTTGAGTTAAAGAATGAACCCGGCCTGCTGAGCCTGGAAGATTCCATGTCCGAGCTGGCCCTGCTGGCCGATACGGCCGGACTGGTCGTCACCGGTGAGCTAACCCAGCGGCTGGAAGCGCCCAATCCGGATACCTACATTGGATCGGGTAAAGTCGACGAGTTGATCGCCCTGGTGGAAGAATTCATGGCCGAGGTGGTCGTCTTCGATAACGAGCTTTCGCCACGCCATCTGCGTGAGCTGGAAGAACGGCTCAGCAGCAACGTGCGGGTCATCGACCGCACCGCCCTCATCCTGGATATCTTCGCTCAGCACGCCGAGACCCGCGAGGGCATCCTGCAAGTCGAGCTGGCCCAGTACGAATACCGCCTGCCACGCCTCACCCGGGCCTGGACCCATCTGGCCCGCCAGACAGGCGGTGGCGGTGGGCGTACCGGCAGCGCCGGCGGCGTGGGCCTGCGCGGGCCTGGCGAAACCCAATTGGAAGTCGACCGCCGTGAAATCCGCCGGCGGATCAGCAACTTGAAAAGCGAGCTGGAAAAAGTCCGCGCCCATCGCATGCGTTATCGCGCCCAACGCAAGCGCAGCCGCATCCCCGTTATCGCCCTGGTGGGCTATACCAACGCCGGCAAGTCGACCTTGCTCAACAGCCTGGCCAAAGCCGACGTCTTTGCCGCCAACCAGCTTTTCGCTACCCTGGATCCCACCACCCGCCGGGTCGAGTTGCCCGGCGGCCACCAGGTGCTCTTTACCGACACGGTAGGGTTCATCCAGAAGCTGCCCACCCAGTTGGTGGCGGCCTTTCGCGCCACCCTGGAGGAGATCACCGAAGCCGATTTGCTGGTGCACGTGGTCGATATCACCCACCCCAACGCTCTGGCCCAGTGGCACGCCGTACAGAACACACTGGCCGAGATCGGCGCCGACCACATCCCGGTGATCACCGCCTTGAATAAGATTGACCGCCTGCCCGACCCACAGGGCGCCCGCCAGACGGCCGCCGAGTTTACCAACTCGGTCGCCCTCTCGGCCATCACCCGGGAAGGCATCCCCTCCCTGCTCAAAACCATCGAGGGACACCTCTACGAGACCTACATGCCCGTCAATATCCGTATTCCCTACAAAGACGGGCAATTGATCTCGCTCTTCCACGAACAGGGGCAGGTACAACGGATCGAACACCGGCGCGGCGGCGTATACATCCAGGGGATGATCCCTGGCCGCCTGTTCACCGTATTCCAGGAATACATGCTCTCCGAACAAGCTGAACCCAGCCAGGAGTCCCTGTAATGCAGGCCTTTTCCCGCTTTCTGGATCACGTATCCGAATTCCTGGCCCCGCGCAAGGGCTTGCTGCCTTTGATTGGCATGGGGCTGGTGCTGTTCAATTTTCTGCTTCGCCTGGGCGGTATGACCGGCTGGGTGGTAAATACGGACTTGTTCCTGCACCTGGGCGTGATCCTGGCTATCCTCGGCATCATGCTGGCCTGGGCGCTGTAAACCGGTATTGCTTTTCCCCCTCAGAAATCAAAACGGGCCGTTGATCGCGGCCCGTTTTAATTATGATTGCTTCTTTTCTTTTTCGACGTGGATGACTTCACGACCCTGGTAATGCCCGCAGTTGGGGCAAACGGTGTGCGGCAGACGCATCTCGCCGCAATTCGAACACTGTACCAGGTTCGCCGCCGTCAATGCATCGTGTGCCCGTCGGCGATCGCGGCGTCCTTGCGATAATTTCCTCTTTGGCAGGGGGACCATTCCATTACTCCTGTTAAAATGCCTTGTGGCTCGGTTAAATAAGCGGAGCAATTATACTTACGGTCAGATGGTTATGTCAAGGTCTGTTACTGAAGTGTTAAAATAGGGAACTGGCCTCTTTCGGTACAATCCGGTTGGCTACTGATTGCGATGTGAACGATGACAGACTTTCTACGGGCATTCATGAGATTCTTCTTTCACCACCTGTACCATTCCCTGGCCTGGAGCTACGATCTTGTGGCCTGGAGCGTCTCCCTGGGAAAATGGGACACCTGGGTCGCCAGCGTACTGCCTTTCGTCACCGGGCCATATGTGTTGGAACTCGGCCACGGCCCCGGGCATCTACAGGTTCTGCTACGCAAGCGAGGCTACTGCGCCATCGGATTGGACGAGAGCGCCCAGATGGGCCGCCTGGCACGGCGTACCTTACGGCGCAGTGAGCCTGCGGACATGGTTTGCCTGGTACGCGGCCTGGCCGGCGCCATACCCCTCCCCGGCCAGGCCGTCGACACGGTCGTGGCCACTTTCCCCAGCGAATACATCGGCCAGATGGATACATTGGCCGAGATCCACCGCACGCTCAAGCCGGATGGCCGGCTGGTAGTGCTGATCTCCTCCCAATTTACCGGGAACGGGCTGCTCCCGCGCCTGGCCAGGCTCTTGTTTCAGGTCACCGGCCAGTCCCCCGCGCCCGAAGGGCTCCTCCCCCTGGTCGAAAATCGGCTCCAGGCAACCGGTTTTCGAGGCCAATTCCACCAGGTGGCCGCCGGCCCGGACAGCCATGTGTTGATCGTCGTCGCCCAAAAAACACTCGCCGGGTAAGGGCCCGTTTAAATTTAGCCTGAGTAAAAACTGGCAATTCGTATTTGACAAGTTTTGATGTAAAATCAATTTTATGGAAATTCAAATTGCAGTCGCCAAGGCAAACAAACTCGCATCCGAAGAAAGCGGGGACACGCTTGAAATGGTTGAACGCCCTTCGGGTGGCGTCTCTGTTGTCCTCGCAGACGGCCGTTCCTCCGGGCGTGAAGCGAAACTGATATCCTCCCTCGTTGTACGGAAAGTGATCAGCCTGCTCGCCGAAGGAGTTCGAGACGGCGCTGCTGCGCGGGCCGCCTCGGATTATCTCTACACCGAGAAAAATGGCCAGACTTCTGCTTACTTGAATATCTTATCCGCCGATCTGGAGACCGGTACGCTGGTGCTCACCCGTAACAACCCCACACCTATCTTTGTGGCGCAGCGGGAACGCATCGAGTGTCTCAATGCCGAGAGCACCGCCCTGGGCACCTCGCGCAACATTCGCCCGGCCATCTCCGAAGTTCCCCTGGAGCCCGGTACGACCGTGGTCATGTACACCGACGGTCTCTCCCGCGCCGGGATGCAGTTCGGCCAGATGTTAGACGTATGCACTCTGTTGGAGTCCCTCCTCGAAGACCAGGAGCCCAGCGCCCAGGCAATCGCCGACACGATCCTGGCCGAGGCCATCCGGGTAGACCAGGGCGGCCCTAACGACGACATGAGCGTCGTCGTCCTCCGGGTGTTGACTACGCTCACCGACGCAGTGCGCAGGATGACCGTGCGCATACCGGTCAACATGAACGCCATTCATAGCTAGATGGAACCCCACCCCCGCCAGCGCGCCACGCTGCGCAAGGTCCGTGCGGCCTGGCGGGATACCTTCGTCCTGCTACGCGAGTTCCGCATCCCTCTGGTCTTCTTCCTGGTGGTCATCGTCGGAAGCGGACTGCTGTATTATCAGCTGTCACAGAACAGCGCCAATCCCGTCCAAAGCCCACTGGAAGCCATCTACCTGACCCTGACGCTGACCTTCCTGCAAGGCTTTGGCGACTTCCCCTCCCTGTGGTATTTACAGATCTTTTTCTTCCTCATGCCGGTCATTGGGGTCATCATCCTGGCCCAGGGCCTGGCAGATTTTGGCGTCCTGCTGTTCAATCGCCGGTCGCGTGGGAAAGAATGGGAAATTGCCGTGGCCTCAACCTTTAACCGCCATACTGTGCTCGTCGGCCTGGGCCACCTGGGGTACCGGGTGGTCAAAAGCCTGTGTGAGATGGACGAGGACGTCGTCGTCATTGAGATCGACCCCAAGCCCGACCTGCTCAAAGACGTTCACTTCCTCAACGTGCCCATCATCCAGGAAGACGCCACCCACGAGACGGCCATGCAGTCGGCCCGTGTGGCCTATGCCAAATCCATCATCCTGTGCACCCAGAATGACAGCCTCAACCTGCAAATGGCGGTCAAAGCGCGCAGCCTCAACCCGGACATCGAGGTAATCATCCGCATCTTCGACGACGATTTTGCCCAGGCCCTGCAAAAACAGTTTGGCTTCCGCGCCTTGAGCGCCACGGGCATGGCTGCGCCGGTGTTTGCCGCCCTGGCCGCCAACATCGACATCACCCCACCCATCAGCATCGAGGGCGAGCCCAACAGCCTGGCCCGGGTGCAGATCAACCCTGATTCGACTTTATGTGGCTCCAGCATCGATCACTGCGAAAACCAGTACAAAATTAGTGTTGTGCGTTACAATAACCAGCAGGGACGCACTTATTTCCACCCAGAAGGTAAACTGACAATCCAAACCGGCGATACGCTCACCATCCTCGGAAACCCTGAACACATTGCCAGGATCATCCAGGCTAACAAGTGACATTCATCCTGGCTGCCGCCAAGTCCCTACTCATCTAAACTTAATGAGGGTATAATCCGGGGAGCGCCAGCCGTTGGCTGGCTTTTTATATAATGGAGGCCAAGCACGAATGAGTCGACGTTACATCAACTTAATCATCATCCTGGTGTTATTGGCAGCAGCGATCTGGGTCGATCTGCCCAACAATTCTGGGATTAATATAGGCAGTTTCCAGCGCAGCCTGGAAACCATCCTGGGTCTGGACTTACAAGGGGGCATGCAGGTTTTGCTCGAAGTCGACCTTCCGGAAAGCACTCCAGTTGATGCCCAGTCCATGCAAGACGCCCGCCAGATCCTGGAAAACCGTTCCAACGGCCTGGGCGTCAGCGAAGTGATCTTCCAGGTCGCCGGTGAGCGCCGCATCGTCGGTGAGTTTCCCGGGCTGACCAACACGGACGAGGTCATCGCCGTTTTGAAAGAAACCGGCCAGTTGGAGTTCGTCGATCTGGGTTCCACTTACCTGCCAGAAGGCACGGTGATCAAGACTGATTACGGGAACTCCTCAGACGACGGCAGCGCCACCGCAACCCCCGAAGCCACGGCCACGTTGGAAGCCACGGCAGAAGCCACCCCGGCAGCTGCCGCAGAAGGCGAGGCCCAACCCACAGTGGAAGCCACCGCCACCACGCCAGAAGAGACCATCTGGCATACCATCATGACCGGCGACCAACTCAGCGCTGTGGCTGTGACCACCGACCAGCTCGGGAATTACGTCGTTCAGTTCGAGCTCAAACCGGATGGTAAAGAGACCTTTGCCGATTACACCACCAACAACGTCGGGAAATACCTGGCCATCGTCCTGGATAAACAGGTCGTCTCCGCCCCCACCATCGATACCCCCATTACCGAAGGCAGCGGCATCATTCGCGGCAACTTCACCTACGACTCCGCCAACGCCCTGGCCATCCAGCTGCGCTACGGTTCCCTGCCCATTCCCTTGAAAGTGGTAGAGAGCCGGGTGATCGGCCCCACCCTCGGTCAAGACTCCCTCAATAAAAGCCTCCTGGCAGGGATCATCGGTTTCGCCCTGGTGACCCTGTTTATGATCATCTACTACCGCTTGCCGGGCGTGGTCGCCATCCTGGCCATCATCAACTACGCCCTGGTCACCCTGGCTTTGTTCAAGCTCATTCCCGTGACTCTCACCCTGCCGGGCATTGCCGGCTTCTTGTTGAGCACCGGCGGTGCGTTGGATGCCAACATCCTCATGTTCGAGCGCCTCAAAGAAGAGCTGCACCAGGGACGCAACCTGAAACAGGCGGTAGAACTGTCCTGGAAACGGGCCTGGCCTTCCATTCGTGACTCCAACATCGCCACGATTATTACCAGTATCATCCTGTTCTGGTTCGGTTCACAATATGGCGCTACCATTGTCAAGGGCTTTGCATTGACACTGGCCCTGGGTGTTGGCGTCAGTCTTTTCAATGCCGTCATGGTTACCCGCACATTGCTGACCCTCACCCTGGACTTCGTTGATCCGGTCAAGCACTTGAAATGGTTTGGCGCGTAAGAGGATACGGATATGCTGGATATTTTAGGAAAACGATACCTGTTCTTTGCAATTTCTCTGTTGTTTATCATCCCGGGCCTGGTCATCCTGGCCGTCAAAGGCGTCCCGGTTTCTATCGATTTCGAAGGCGGCAGCCTGTTGGAAGTGCAATTCTCGGAGGGTATGACCCCTCAGCCGGCTGAAATTGTGAGCATGTATGATGACCTGGGCATCAGCGACGCCCAGGTTCAATCGACCAGCCAGGGCTCGATCATCATCCGTTCCAGTTTCATCGACGACGAAACCCGCGCCGTGGTCATCTCCGAGATGAACGCTCGTTTCCAGGATGAAGTCACCATCCTCCAGTTCGACAGCGTCGGCCCCACTATCGGTAAAGAGGTGACCCAACGCGCCGGTGTGGCGGTGGCCATCGCAGCCCTCGGTGTGGTGCTGTTCATTACCTTTGCCTTCCGCGGCATTCCCCACGCCTTCCGCTACGGTTTATGCGCCATCGCGGCCATGGCCCACGACGTGCTCATCGTCATCAGCCTGGCCGGTTTCAGCGGCCTGTTCTTCGGCTGGCAGATCGACTCGCTCTTCCTCACCGCTCTGTTGACCGTAATCGGCTTCTCCGTCCAGGACAAGATCGTGGTGTTCGACCGCATCCGCGAGAACAGCAACATCTATCGCAAGCTGCCCTTCGAGAAGCTGGCCAACCACTCCATCGTCCAGACTCTGCAACGCTCCAT
>JAAZNB010000327.1 GCA_012798515.1 Chloroflexota bacterium | reverse complement strand
TAGCGACCGGGCTTTCGACTGCGGCGGTGGGCTGTGGCGCGGCGGCTTCGGGGGTGGGGGGCGTTGAACAGGCCGCCAGGAGCACGGCCAGGCCTGTGAACAGGCTGATTGCTGGGTGGACTTTCATGGGGACTTCCTTTCTTGCGTTCCTGTGTTGCAATCCGATTGGGTAGGGCTGGATGGCGTCACACCCTGGCGGCGGCTGCCCTCCCCGGCATTTCCCGAGAAGGGCCGGGGCCGGATCGATGCGGCGGCCGGATAATCTTTGTGCCGGTGCGGTGTGACAAACGGATTATAGGGGCGGAAACGCTCAAAAACAATCAACGTCTTGTAAACAACCGGTTAATATGCGATAATAACAACTGCAAAGCGATCAAATACGGTCATAGTCGCTCATAGGAAGGACGGTTTATGCTAGAACGCTCGATTCCCATACAGCGCAGAAACGATATCCTGGCCCAGCTGGAGCAAAACCGCTTCGTACGCAGTTCCACACTGAGCCGTTTGCTCAACGCTTCGGAGGCCACCATCCGGCGGGACCTGGCCATCCTCGAAGAAGAGGGCCTGATCGAACGCACCCATGGCGGCGCCATGGTCTCTCACCGCATGCAGGCGGAGCCGGCGTTTTCTGCCAGCAAGCAAAACCGCCTGCCCGAGAAAGAACACATCGGGGCGGCTGCGGCGCAGATGGTCCGCTCTGGCGAGACGATCTTTCTCAATTTTGGGACGACCACCACGCAGGTGGCCCGCTTTTTGAAACAGCGCGACGATCTGCAAGACGTCACGGTGGTCACCAATAATATCAGCGTTTTGCAGGAACTCCAGAGCAACCCTGCATTTCAGATCATCTGCCTGGGCGGGTACTACCGGACGCATTCGCAGTCCTTTGTGGGCACGATGACCGTACGGGCTATGGAGGGCATCCTGGCCGGCCAGGCCTTCATCGGCGTGGACGGGGTCAGCCCGCGGTACGGCTGCACCACCCCGGTGGAAAGCGATGCGGAGATCTCGCGCCAGATGATCGAAAATACCACCGGGAACGTAGTCCTGGTGGCCGACAGCAGCAAGTGGGGGGTGGTGTCGAAATTCCGCGTGGCGCCTTTGCAGCGCATCGGGCGCTGGATCACGGACGCGGGTCTCCCCGGGGAGGCCAACGAGATCCTGGAGGGGGCGCCAGTGGAGATTGTGCTGGCCGGGGGATAGGATGTGGGGTCGGGGTTGAAACCACCGATCTTTTTACGGTGGGGCAAATGCCGGCTTTCGCCTGGGCGGCCAGGCCAGGGTCAGGGCGGGGGAGGCGGGGCAAGATCGCCCTGGCCGGGCTACGAATGGGCGCCTTTCCTTCAGCTATTGTCCCAATCCAGCGCCAGCCGGTGATCGCCGGCAGCGATGTGGACCTGGTCCGCGGCGAAAGCGGCCTGGACGAAGGGATTGTCGTAACGGGGGTATTCATGCAGGGGAACTTCAGCCCCATCCAGGCGCAGGGGGCCTTGCCAACCGAAGCGTACCTCTCCCAGCCCGGGAGCCTGGTAGCGCACCTCCAGGCCATCGAACTCCAGCCGGGCAGCACAGATGGCGGCGACGAACCGGGAAAAATCACCGTCCTCGGCCCGGCGCCCCACCTGACACAGCCAGACGTTCTGCCCGCCGTGGGCGATGACCTCACGTTCCACGTCCTCCACGCGGGGCCAGCCCAGGGGATCCCGGCGATCCACAGGGCGATCACCGGCCGGTTGGGCCCGGCGCCAGGTATACGGATTGCGCGAACGCAGGGCCAGGTAACCCTCCTGCCGGCGGGCAAAGATCCAGCCGTCCTTTTCGATCACTTCGTCGAACTTATCTTTGGGCAGCCAGGCGTGGGTGAAGAAATGGCGCACCGGCACGTACAGGGCGGGGATCTTTTTCACGTTGTAGATGGCGATGGCCAGGTTTTTAACCTGGGCGGCGCGGGGCAGCAGGCCCGAGCCGGCCCAATAGTTGGGAGTGACCCCCTCCATCTTGGCCGGGTGGGTGGTGAAACACACCGC
>JAAZNB010000326.1 GCA_012798515.1 Chloroflexota bacterium | reverse complement strand
CTTTCGGGGCTTTTCGATTGTTGCCAAGATAGTATCACAAGTCTGGGGGGTTGTCAAACCTCGCCCAGGGGGGCCATACCCTGCGCCGGGGCCTCTCGTAGGGTGCGTTGCCAACCACGCACCGCTTCCCCGGCATACGCGCATCCCATGGCCAACCCGGTCGCCTGACCGGAGGTGAAAAAACACCCCCTCCTGCACCTCCCCCATTTTTGGAAGAACAAAAATGGGGGAGGGAAAATCGGCGGCCGTAATCACGCCCTACGCAGGGGCCTCTCGTAAGGTGCGTTGCCAACGCACCGCTTGCTCGGGGAATGCGAGCCTCATGACCAATCCGGTCGCCTGACCGGAGGCGAAAAAACACCCCCTCCTGTACCTCCCCCATTTTTGGAAGAACAAAAATGGGGGAGGGAAAACGGTGTCCCGGCCGTTCCATGGGATGAACGCACCCCGGCGGCGCCCAATTTGCACTTTCGCAAAGCCCTGCTGCGCCGCAGGGCAATTGCTATATAATCGAAATACTGTGGAATCCGACGCGCCGCACCCCAACCCAACCGGTCCGCAACCACCCACGCCGCACGAAGACGGCCGGGTACGCGTCGAGATTGGCATCGACCTGCCCGTCGGAGCGACGGTGCATTTATTGGTCGAGACGCAGGCCGAAGAGCCTTACGTACGCCTGACCCGCCTGCCGGAGGGCGAGAACCCACCTGCCCCGCCTTCGCCCCGGGCGCTGCTGGGCCAGGCCGCCGCGGCCGCCGGACAGACGGTCGCCGGCCGCTTGCGGGCCTGGGGGGCCGCCCTGCGCCGCCTGGCGCGCACCCCCCTGGCCTACAGCGAGCCGCTGCTGGTAGGTGCCATCCTGCTGCTCTACCTGGGCATCCACCTGGTGGACCTGCCCGGCTTCCCCATGTACTTCTCCAGCGACGAGGTCCACACTGCCACCAACGCCCTGGCCCTGGTGCGCGAGGGCGGCTACGGCCCCGATTATCAATTCCTGCCCACCTTTTTTCCCAACGACAACAAATACTCCCTGGGGACCACGGTGTACTTGCAGTTGCTGCCCAACCTGATCTTCGGTCGCTCGATCTGGGTGGTGCGCGGCACCTCGGCACTGGTGGGCCTGCTGGGCCTGTACTGGCTGGGGCGCATCCTGCGTGACGTCCTGCGCCTGCGCTACTGGTGGGCCGGGGCGCTGGTGTTCACCGTGCTGCCCATCTGGTTCCTCTTCTCGCGCACCGCCTACGAGACGCCCCAGATGACGGCCTTCTTCACCGGGTTCCTGTATTACTACCTGCTCTACCGCCTACGCCAGCCGCGCTACCTCTACCCGGCCCTGCTGCTGGGCGCCCTGACCTTCTACAGCTACTTCCCCGGGCAAACGCTCATCGTGCTGTGCGGGTTGTGCCTGCTGGTGGTCGACCGGCGTTACCACTGGGAGCACCGTGACGTGGCCCTGCGCGGCCTGGGGCTGCTGGCCCTGCTGGCCTTCCCCCTGCTGCGCTTCCTGCTGGCCCACCCGGACGAGTACGGCCGCCTGATGAGCATGTACAACTCCTATTGGACGCGCCCCCTGTCGCTGGACGCCAAGCTGTCCGAATTCCTCTCAAACTACGTCTACGCCCTCAGCCCGGCCTACTGGTTCTTCCCCCACGAGCACGATCCCATCCTGTACCAGGTGCCCGGCTACGGCTACATCTCCTGGTTCTGGCTGCCTTTCGCCGCCGCCGGCCTGTACTGGGCCGTGCGCAACGGACGCCAGGTGGCGCCGCGCACCATCCTGATCGCTGCCCTGGCAGTCCCGGCCGGCTCGGCGCTGATCCGGGTCGAGGTGCCGCGCCTGCTGGCCATGATCGTGCCTTTCACCCTCCTGATCGCGGTGGGGCTGTCGGACGCGCTCAGCTGGCTGGAACGGCGCCGCCTGCCGCGCCCGGCCCTGGCGTACATGGTCTTGATCGCCATCAGCGGCTTCGGCATTGCCATGGCGCGCGACGCCCTGGTGTTCGGCTATACCTGGTATCACGACTTCTACCTGGGTGGCGTCCAGTACGGCGCCGACCGCATCGCCCGGCTGGCCCTGGAGTATCGCACCGCCCACCCGGATACCCAGGTGTACATCTCGGGGGGCTGGACGTTTTACGCCGGGGACGTGATCTACTACCTGCTGCCCGACAACCCCGAGGGGATTAACATGGGCTGCGCCGATCCTTTCACCGCCAGTTACCGGCCGGACATCGAGCAGACCCTGTTCATCCTCGACCCGCCCGATTACCGCAAAGCGCTGAACGATGACCTGTTCGAGCCGCCCCAGGTGGAGGACATCGTGCCCTATCCCGACGGCAGCCCCGGGTTCTACCTGACCCGCCTGCACTACCGGGAGGACGCTCCCCAGCGCATCCAACAACGCAACCTGCCGGACATGCCGGCCGTTGGCATAACGACCAACGTGGCCCACGCGCCGGTGATGGGCCAGGAATGCACCCTGCGCTACTCGCCCCTGGCCGAGGGGCGCATCGAATTCCTCTTCGACGGCGACCCGGCCACCGGGGTGCGCACCGCCGGCGAGAACCCCCTGCAGATCGAGGTCGAATGCCCCAACGGGCTGACTTTGAACGTGTTGACCCTGTACAGCAACGAACAGGCCGTGGAGCTGCGCGCCACCCTGGACCCGGGGCAGTACCAGCTGCAGGCCTTCGCCGGCGCCGCGCCGGCGGACCAGCCGGTGCGCCTGGATTTCGAGCAGCCGCACAATGTGTGGCGCCTGCACCTGCAGCTGTTCTTCCCGCAAGCCGGCGCCCCTGCCAGCCTGCGCCTGTGGGAGCTGG
>JAAZNB010000325.1 GCA_012798515.1 Chloroflexota bacterium | reverse complement strand
TTGGAGGATTTGCTGGTCACCGGGCCAACGGGGACTAACGTAAACGACCTGGCTTTCCTGGTAGCGTATTAACCGGGAAAGCCAGGTCGCTTGGGCAATGGAGATGAAGCCCGGCCGGGATTAGTCCAGGGCAGCTTTCATGATGGATTGGATGCGGGCGATCATGCTGGCGGGATCCGGGTGCAGTCCCTCGATCAGCAAGGCGTCTTCGTAGATCTGCTCGATGATGGCCGCGGATAAGACGTTCTCCTCGGGGAGAGCGCTCAATTTTCGGATCAGCTCGTGCTGCGGGTTGATCTCCAGGACTTTCTGGGGCACCTCGAAGTCTTTGTTGAGCAGGCGGTAGACCCGCTGCATTTCAGTGTTCAGGGCGCCCTCGGGATCGACCAGGCGGGCGGGAGATTCCACCAGGCGCTGGGTAATGTGCACGTCAGAAATCTTGTCACCCAACTGTTGCTTGAAGCGCTCGATGACGGCGTTGGTGTCCGCTTCGCTCAAGCGTGGGCGATCCTCCGTGCTCTCTTCTTTTTCATCCTGCTCGGTGGCAGGCAGGTCGGCGGCGCGGGTGGCGGCATTAACCAGGTCTTTTTCCTGATACTGGTTGAGCCGTAGCAGCATAAAGGGGTCCATGGGGTCGGTCAGGAAGAGCACATCATAACCTTGATGGGCGAACATCTCCAGGTGTGGGCTGCCGGCAATCGAGCGGTCGTCGTCGCCCAGCAGATAATAGATCTTTTCCTGGCCGAGTTTCATCTCTTTGAGATAATCATCCAACGCGATATAGCTGTCCGGGTGTTTCAGGCTGTGGAAGCGCAGCAGAGGCAGCAGGGCCTGCCAGTAATCGGGGTCGGTGGCAATGCCTTGCTTGATGGCGCGCTGGTACTCTTTCCAGAACCGGATATATTCCTCGGGTTTATCGTTGGCCAGGCTCTTGAGATGGTCGATCACTTTGGAGGTGATGACCTTTTTCAACTGGGCCATGACCCGGTTGGACTGTACCGATTCTCTGGAGACGTTGAGGGGCAGGTCCTCCGAGTCGACCACGCCCTGCATGAAGCGTAGGAACTCCGGCAGCAGGTCCAGGGTGTATTCCTGGATGAGGACCTTGCGGGCGTAGAGCATCAGGCCATCCTGTTTGCGCAGCGAAAAGACGTTGCGCTCGCCCGATGCGGGAAGATACAGGACTGCGTATAGCTGAACGGGCGCGTCGATGGACAGGTGCAGGTAGCTCAACGGTGGCTCGATGTCCAGGGTGAGCTGCTGGTAAAAATCGTGGTGCTGCTTCTCGCTCACCTGGCGGGGGGATTCGCGCCACAGGGCGGTTTTCTGGTTGACCTGTTCGTTCTTCTCCCCAAGGTAGATCGGGAAGGGGATGTAATTGGAATGTTTCTTGATGACTTCCCGCAGGCGGTATTCCTGGGCGAATTCAGCTGCGTCTTCCTTGAGCTGGACCTCGACCACAGTGCCGCGCTCAGTCATCTCGGCCGGTTCGATGGTGAAATTGTCTGAACCGGTGGAATACCAGCTCATGGCCTGATCCTCGGGCCGGTAGGAGCGGGAGGTCACGCGGATCCACTCGGCGGCCATGAAGGCGGAATAGAAGCCAACCCCAAACTGGCCGATCATATCGGCAACGGTTCCCTGGCTCTGTTGCAACGATTGGAGAAAAGCCTTGGCACCGGAATGAGCGATGGTGCCCAGGTTTTCGATCATCTCCTCCCGGTTCATGCCGATGCCGGTATCTTTGATCTTCAACCGTTTTTGGTCCGCATCGACTTCTACCCAGATGCCCAGTTCGGCGTCGGGATCCAACACGTCGCGATTGGTCAACATCTCGAAATTCAAGCGCGTCAGCGCGTCGGAGGCATTGGATATCAGTTCGCGTATGAAGACTTCTCGTTCGGTGTACAGAGAGTGGATTAAAATCTCTAATAATTGGCGTGTTTCCGCTTTAAACTGGATCGATTGGGTATCAACGTTCGGATTGTCTGACGTCATAATCAATATCCCTTGTTATAGAATGCTTCGCGCATAAAACCTGTGTTCGTGACGAACATTGGCGTGGGTTACGGCCGGTTCTAATTTCACGTTAAATATATTTCATCTGTATAAGAATTTCGTAAACGTGAGCCCATCGGATGAAAAAGCCTGGCCCTGGGATGGCTGTTCCCCCGTCTCTCACGCAGATCCGGCCCTCAGGCGGACTTGGTACCAAACAAAGAGGTGGATTGGCGGATCAAGACGTAAGGGGTGCGAATCAGGCCGATGGAAGGCAGAGAGGGGCAGAAAATTTCTGCATCGTATACGGGCAGAAAAGTCTCCCGGGTTACTTCAACGTGCCTGGCCAGGCTCATCAGGTTGGACATACGGATGACGCCGTCGGCCCGAAAGGCGCCGAACATCAGGGCTACCGGCTCCATCTTTTTATTGGGTTCGGCCGGGTCGTAATCGACCGGATCGTGGGCTGGCGGCACGAGGTGAAAGGCCAGGATCTGGTCAGTATGAATGTGCAGCTCCAGGAATTTCATCGGGCGCGGCGTATCCGCAGCGGTGGTGGTCACCAACGTGCGGGCGTTGTACAGACAGACGACCTCCGGGGCGGCATTGGTACGCAGCCAGGTGCTGACGCGGATGTGCTCTTTGACCACGACTTCTCCCCAGGAGATACCACTGGTAGTGTAAATCATCACGGGGGCAGATTTCTGCTCGGCGCCGAGTTGGATGGGCAGTGGGTTAGCAGTTGTCATGAGGACCTCGTCTATTTCTGGCTGCGATGCCGGTTGCCAGGGGGAACTATTGGGCGGCGTAATGCTGACGGATGGAGGGGATCAAATAATCCTTGAAGGCCTGCTCGAAATCATAGCTGGGTTGCCAGCCCCAATCCTGGCGAGCGGCGGAATCGTCAACGTCCATAGGCCAGCTGTCGACGATGGATTGGCGTGCCTGGTGGGGCTGGACGGTGATGTGTGCGCCGGGAAACTCGGCCAGGACGACGTCCTGGATCTGTTGGGCGGTGACGGAGAAACTGGTTACGTTGTAGATCAATTGGTGCAGAACGGCGCGGGGTGCGTTTTCCAGCTCTAAAAGTGATTTGACCGCATCGGGCATGACCATGAAGGGCAGCTGGGTGTCGAGACGCACAAAGGACTCATAGGGCTGGCCCTGGGCAGCGTAATGGACCATCTCGGAGGCATAGTCACTGGTGCCGCCCGTGGGGATGGTGGTGGCGCTGATCAGGCCCGGAAAACGGATACAGCGAAAATCGACCAGGTTGTGGCTGCGGTCGGCGGCCAGCTGGCGGAAATAGGTCGAGTAATAGCGTCCCAGGTGTTCACAATACAGCTTATTACAGCCGTACATGGTGGTGGGCGATAGCCACTGGCCTTCGTGGACTTTGCCGGCCTGGTACTTGGTTTCCAGGTTCGGAATGCCATAGGTAGCGATGGAGCTGGGGTACATGAATTTGACCGGCTGCCCCTGCCACTGGGATTGCTCCACGGCCAGCTGCAGGAGGTTGAGTGTCCCGCCCACGTTGATCAGGTGGGCAGTCTCCGGGTTGTACTCGGCCTTGGTGGATAAGATAGAAGCCAGATGGTAGATGGCGCGGATTTCGTATTCCGCCACCAGGCGTCCCAACAGCATTTTATCCAGGATATCCCCCTGTAAAAACCGGTGGCAGGCAGGACGCAGCTCATCATTGAGCGGCTGGACGTCTACGGCCACAATGAGAGCCCGGCCTTGCTGTGCCAGGTGATTGATTAAACCATGTCCCATTTCCCCGTTTGCACCGGTAATCAGGACGACCTCTTTACGCATAGATGCACATCCTTTCGTTGGATGATGGCAGCCTGGCCAAAAGTGTAAACCTGGAATTTCCTCGTGCGTAGCAGGCCCGGGTATGCCTGACGGAAAGCCAGTCCATTTCTATTTTACCAATAACTCCAGGTGAATATCTGTGGCAATCATCGGGAATGCGTGGTGACAATCGGTTGAAAACCAGGCATTCTACCTGCCGCTGGTACAACCCCATATAGAAAAAAAGCAGGCCCCAGAAGGGCCCGCTTTTTAATAACAATCGGTTGAATTTCTCAGGCTTCGCTCAATTTGTTGCGGCCGAACCAGGTCTTCCATTCGCGATTCTCCCAGATGACCAGCAGCGGAGCGGCGATAAAGATGGAAGAATACGTCCCGCTGAACAGGCCTACCAGCAGCACGACTGAAAACTCGCGCAGGGTGATGCCGCCGAACAGAGCCATGGCCAGGAGCATGAACTC
>JAAZNB010000324.1 GCA_012798515.1 Chloroflexota bacterium | reverse complement strand
GCGCTGGAAGAGGCCATGAGCCGCCAGGCGCAGGCCGAGCGGGAGCGCCAGGCGCGCGTCATCCTGGGCGAGTCGGAAAAGCAGATCGCCGACAGTTTTGCCGAGGCCTCGCTTGCCTATCGCAACAACCCCACTGCGCTGCACCTGCGGGCCATGAACATGCTTTTCGAGGGCTTGAAAGAACGCGGCGCCACCGTCATCGTGCCCAGCAGTGCGGTGGACACCATGAACCTGGGCAGCCTGTCCGGGATGGTCGCTCTCAGCCAGAACATCAACCCGGAGACCGGCGAAGAACAATGAGCGGGAGCGGTTTGCAGTAAAACAGACGCCCGCAGAATGACTCTGCGGGCGTCTGTATAAAGATGTTTCACGTGAAACCAGGGAGTAGAAAATGAGTACGCGTTATACTTTTATTACCGTTGCAATCATTGTTTTGGTTACGATCGCTTTCGGGCTGTGGGCTTACCCGCGCCTGCCCGAGATGGCCGCCTCGCACTGGAATGCCCAGGGAGAGGTGGACGGGTATACCTCACGGGGAGAGGCGGTGGCCGTCTTCCCGATCTTGACGGTCGTGGTCGTGGCCATCTTGCTGGCTGTGCCGCTAATTGACCCGCTGAAGGACAACATCGCTCACTTCCGCGGGCTGTATAATGCCTTTGTGGTGGTGTTCGTCCTGTTCATGAGCTACGTATACGTGCTGACCCTGCTGTGGAGCCTGGGGGTGAGCCTGCAAATGAACCGCATGCTGGCCCCGGCTTTTGCCGCCCTGTTGTATGGGGCCGGGGTGCTGGTGGGGAATGCCCGCCGGAATTATTTCATCGGCATCCGCACGCCGTGGACTTTGAACAGCGACTGGGTCTGGGACCAGACGCACCGCCGGGGCGCCTGGCTCTTCAAAGGAGCCGGGATCGCCTCCCTGCTGGGCCTTGTCTTCCCCAATGTGGGTTTAGTCGTCCTGGTGGTGGCTGCGCTGGGCGTGGCCTTATACTGTGTGGTGTACTCTTACGTCTTGTTCCGCCGCGAGTCAAGCCGTCTGTCGGGCAGCTGAGTTTGTTTCACGTGAAACGTGAACCAGGGGATCGAAAATGGAAAACGTAATCGAAGTAGAAGCATTGCAGCATTATTACGGCCGGCAGCAGGCCATCGGGGGCTTGAGTTTTCAGGTCCATCGCGGCGAGGTGCTGGGCCTGTTAGGGCCCAATGGGGCCGGAAAGACGACCACGGTGCGCCTGGTCAACGGCCTGTTCCCGCCCACCTCGGGGCATATCCGGGTGTTGGGCCTGGACCCGGTACAGCAGGGCTATGCCGTACGCCAACGTACCGGGGTGCTGACCGAGACGCCGGCCCTGTACGAGCGGCTGACGGCGCGCCAGAACCTGGAGTTCTTCGGCGTCATGGCCGGCATGCCGGAGGCAGACCGCCAGGCGCGTATCGCCGAGTTACTGGCTTTCTTCGAGCTGACCGAACGCGCTGACCACCGCACCGGCACGTTTAGCAAGGGCATGAAGCAGCGCCTGGCGCTGGCACGCGCCCTGCTGCACCGGCCACAGCTGCTCTTTCTGGACGAGCCCACTTCGGGCCTGGATCCCGAGGCGGCCCAGCAGGTGCACACGCTCATCGACGACGTGCGCCGGCGCAATGGGCAAACGGTGTTGATCTGCACACACAACCTGTTCGAAGCACAGCGCCTGTGTGACCGCCTGGCGATCATGAACCACGGCCACCTGCTGGCCTTGGGAACGCTGGCGGAACTGCGCCGCCGGGTGACGCCCGGCCTGTGGGTCCAGGTGGAGCTCATGCAGCCCCTGGCCGGCGACCCGGCCGGC
>JAAZNB010000323.1 GCA_012798515.1 Chloroflexota bacterium | reverse complement strand
TCACGGCCGACGTCGTCCAGGTCGTTATGCTTTCCGGCTACGCGCATGCACTTCTGAGAATTTACCGCCCGGCTGTACGGCCGCTGGTCGGTTCCCAGGAACACGTCCTTGAACTGGACCATACCGGCATTGGTGAACAGCAATGTTTGATCGCCTCCCGGCACCAGGGACGATGAGGGTACAAAGGTGTGTCCCTGTTTAATAAAATAATCGATAAAGGACTGCCGGATTTCATTGCCGGACATAGATTTCTTCATTCTCTCTCCTACTTGCCAACAGTTTATCTGAACTCACATTTGCGATGCGTGTACTGTATATTAACATAGAATCGGATGAGGCGCTGCTCAACCTGGTTGGGGACAGCTCAACGGCCCCCAACCAACCCGAGGAGACTGTTTTCTGTGATCCCGAACTGGCATTAAATTATATGCGAAGAAGCACATTGAGGCAATAAATTCCCGCTCCAGCCTGATCCTGGAGCGGGATAAAGAGGGAGGAACGCGGCCGGCCCGACAAACCACATCTGGCCGGCCGGTTATGACCTAACGAGAGATGGCCAGCTTGACCAGCTTGCCCTTGGGGTCCAGGGTTACCCGGGCGTAATGGTGGTGGACGTGTTGGGCAGCGTGCACCTGTTTGCTCACCGTGACCACCATGCGCCCGGATTGGTGTTTGACGGTCACTTTTTGGCCCAGCTGCGCCGTCGGGCAGGTGTGATTTTCGCCGTCACAGTGGTCGTGCTCTTCGCTTACCATGAAATCAGCGTCATCGATGCCCGGCAGGTAGGGATCCACAATCTGTTTGACCTCCATGAGGATCTCTTTGGACACGCGCTGCGGCTGTTGGGGATCTGGCTGCTTGTCGCAGATGGTCTTCACCGTAGGATGCTCGCGGAAGCGCGTGATAGTCTTGGAAGCGAAGGCCACCTCGCCGGTGGCCATCAGCGGGTCGCCATATAGCACGAAGGAGATCAAGGTTTTCTGATCTTCGCCGTCCATAAAGCCCTGGCGTTTGTTCATCTCTCTCACCAGCTCGATCTTAGCCTGCATCATGGCTTCGCCCACGGTCAAACCGTTGCGCATGTACTTCCAGAACAGGCTGCCCAACAGGTCGGCCCCGATCAAGGGCGCCGTCACCGAGCCATACGCCACGCAGGTACAACCCACCACGGCCTGGGTTCCGATGGAAAGGAACTTCAAAGCCATGGATTGGCCTTCGGTCTTTTTGATGGTGTGCCCGCCATAGCAAGCCTCGGTGAACACCACGTTGGGAGCGTGCCCGTTCTTGACCAGGTCTTTGGCCGACAAGGCAACGGGGTAATCCGGCCCACTGTTGGGCTCCGACAGATCGCGCTGCCCGTACCACTCGATAGAATCAGACAGGCCGTGCAGGTTGAAGTACCCCAGGTTAGCATTGGTCACCCGTTCCGGCTTGAAGGCTCCCGTAGCCGTCGGCGGCGAGATGAGCATGGACTTGCTATCGCCGATCGTCTGGTACACGTTCAGGGACGAGCTCTTCCAGATAGCCGCCGTATAGCCCAGGCTGGGGAAGGTCTTGCTGACCTTGCGCGTCTGCAAGGCGGCTTGAACCCGGGTAAACAATTCGAACAACACCCACAGTTTCTTCCACCACGGTTCTTCGGTGACGGTCTGGCTGTGATAGGCGATCACCTCACGTAGCTGCCCCAACAGTAACCCGGCGTCCGGGCCTGCCTCACCGGGCAGCCGTCCCACCGGCCATTCGGGCACGAAGTAATTGGAATCCAGGGTGGCATAGGGATTGTCCGAGGGTACCTCTTTGTCCAGGTCGTCGGTTGGGTTGGGCAGGTTGTGAAACGGCACCACCTCCGCGCCGCCCACGATCAACAGGGCGCCGATCATGGAGCCTTTCTTCGCCAGGGCCTGGTCCAGGTCCGCCAGAGACAGCTTCAGCTTCCACGGGTCGATACTCTCCACCGTCTGGCTGATACCCAATGAGCTGCTGATGTTGGGGTCGTCGGGAAAGAACACCAGGGAGCCCCATCCGGAGCGCTTTTTAACCTGGTCGGCCAGGCTGTTCATCTCATCGATGATCACCCCGGCAGTCTTGGCGCCGTACTGGTTGGCCAGCCCGCTGCGGGTGGAGAAGATCACGTAGATGGGGAAGCGCCCATCTGCCTTACTGATTGAAGGACGGTGCAGCTTTTTGGCCAATTTTTCGAAGGCCTCTTCGATCTGGCGTCCCCCGGCTTCCGGCCCCGGGCCGCTCGTAGCGGCGGTGGCCACCGCTGCAGCCCGGCGGCGGCGCACAGAGTCCGATTTGGTCTCGGACCGGGGCGCCGGGGCCGGCGGCTCGATGCGCTGCGGCTCTTCCGGGCGGGCTGCCGCAGGCACGTGCTCCACCGGGTCGATCACAGGGTGGTGCGCCGCACTGCCCAGCGCCTGCCCGGCCGGCAGTGTATTCCAGCCCAACAAAGCAGCCACGTCGGCCGGGACGGGCAGATCCAGGTTGATCTCGAAGGAATCCGGCCACAGGGTGCGGTAGCGGTGGTCGCTGCCCCAGATCCGGGCAGGCACCTGCCCACCCGCGTCGGCAGCCACGCAACGGTGCAGCAAATTCACTGCCGCGGTCTGGTCACCAAACGAGATCTGTTCATCGGCCAGCCACAGCAAGAAATGCAACGCTTCGGGCCAGCGGGTATGGTACAGGTTGGCTAGCTGGTAAGCTGCCATGTCCTCGCCTCGGGCGCTGGTCAGACGCAGGTGCGCCGCGGCCGCCAGGGGCAGGTCCAGGTTGAGACCGATGACCTTGTGGATCTTCTCCTCGGCCGCGTCCAGCTGCTCCTGGCGCAGCAGGTCGAAAGCCGCGTACAGATCCTGGCCCCAGGCGGGCAGCTCGGCTCCGGCCAGGGTCTTGCCCTGCAAGGCATACAGGCAGCCGGCCGCCCAGGCGCGTTTTTCAGCGTCGCCTGCACCGGCCGCAGCATACAGGCCCGCGTATGCCTCGGGGAATTCCACATCCAGCGTGCACAGGTGTTGGAAGACCTCGTTCGCCTGGCTTGAGGCGCCTTCACCGGTAAAAGCTTTCCCTTGCAGCAGGCTTACCAACAAATCGCCGGGATAATTGCGCAGCCACAGGTCCGCTGCCTGGCGGGCAAAGCGGTATGAGCGGCTGTCCAGGGCTGCATTCAAGATAATCAGGAACGTCTGGCGGGAGATACTTTTAGAGACTTCGTTCAAGGGGTTCATAGAGATGAATTAACCTCCTCGGAGTTGTGCACAAGGTTGAGCGCCATGATGGCGCCCAACTGGCGCCGGATGTTGAGGTCGTTGGGAGACAGCTCGGCTGCCTGGCGCAGCATCGCCTCGGCGCCGACGAAATCTTTGGTCTCACGCAGCACAATGGCCACGTGATAGTACGGGCGGGCATCCATGGGCGCCACTTTGACCGCCTGCTGATAGATGCGCAGGGCCTGCAAATCCTCACGCCGGTCCTGGTAGGTCTGCCCCAATTCAAGATAGGCTTCCACGTTGTCCGGCGCCTGCCGTACCGCCTCGCTGAAGTAATGGATCGCCTGGTCGAGCTGCCCCAGGCTGCGCTTGATGCCCCCCATCTGTAAGTTGAGCTCGGCATCTTCGGGCTGCAAGTGAATCGCCTTGTACAGGGTGGCCTCAGCGCTGCTCAAGTCGCCCACTTCGGACTGGATGCGGGCGAACAGGCTCAACACCCGTGTGTCCTCCGGCACCTGGGCGGCCAGTTTCCTGGCCAGGTGGATGGCCTTTTCCGGGCCGTGCACCTTACGCACCAGGCTGGCCTGCTGGTAGAGCGCCTCTGCAGACGCCTTGCCGCGGGCAATATATTCTTCGATCGCGCCCAAAGCCTCCAACAGGCTTCCCCGGGAGGAGTACATCTCAGCCAGGAACAGAGCCGCCGGTTCGAAATACGGATCGTTGCGCAGGGCCTTCTTGCACAGGGCCATGGCCTGATCCCGCTCGCCCAGGGCAAAATGGGCCTGGCTGCATAACAACAGCAGGTAAGGCTGCTCGGCCGCGTCCAGGCTGCACGCCCGCTGGGCGCACTCCAGGGCCTCCTTGGCCGCGTGGGTCATCAGGTAGGCCCGGGCCAGATTCTCCCAAATCTCGACGTTCTCTACGTCCACGTAGCTGGCCTTGGCCAGGACGGCGATGGCCTTGAAAGCCTGGGCACTTTCCAGATAGGCTTTGCCCAGGGCCAGCGCCAGGGCGGCGTTGCCCGGGCTGAGGTTGAGCGCCTGCTCCAGGTGGTCGACCTGGACCGGGTTCTCTGCCATCTGCTCCGCCATATGCGCCGCCCACACCTGCCATTCCAACTCTTGCGGCCAGGGCAACAGAGCGTTCTCCAGGGCCTCCAGAGCAGCGTCCAGGCGGCCGGCTTTCTGCGCCAGGAGCGCCAGCACCGAATGGTACAGCGGGTCGCCGGGATTGGCGTCCACGGCCCGGCGGGCATATTCCACGCCCAGTTCGGCGTCCAGGTCCTGGTAACACAGGGCCAGCTGGAGCAGCACGGCCGGATGGAAAGGCACTTCCTGGATGATCTGGGCGCCCGCCTGGCAGTTGTTCATCTGGCGCAGGATCATGATCAAAGTAGCCGCGTCCTCCTGAACCCAGGAGAGATTGGCCAGGTTGCGCACGTTCTGGGCAGACGGATGGAACACAGCCCGGCCGCGCATGTGCCAATGGTTCGGCTCAGAAGATTCGCTCAGTTTCTTGGCTTTGAGAATCGATTTCTCGAACTTTTCGTAGTAGTCTTTCCCCAACAGGTACGCACCGGGCGCATGCGCCACGGCGTGCATTTCCTGGCACAGTCGCTGGCGTTCCACGGCGAACACGATGGTCTTGGCCAGTTCCTGGTGCGCCTGGGCTTCGTACTGGAAGCTCTCAGCCAGGCGCCCATTGACGTCCAGGGCTTCTTCATATTTTTGCAGCTCTACACACGTGGCCGCGAACCAATATTCGGGCTCCTTGGGCAGCAAATCCTTGAGGTCGAACTGCTGTCCACTGCGCTCCGGTTTGCGATAGCGCTGGCGTCCATCCACAACCTTCTGGTAGAACTCTTCGGCGTTCTTCAAGTCACCCCGGCGGGCAAACAAACGGGCCTGCACGGCCAGGATGCGGGGATATTCGTCCAGAGAGGCCAATTTCTCGGTGAACAGCTTGCTGGCCTGGACTTCTGAGCCTGCGTCCAGGGCATTCTCGATGCGGAGGCATTGTAAGGTCACCCAGGCGGACAGGTCTTTGCCGTCGGCAGTGAGCGCCTGGTTACCCTCCATCTGAATGTACAGCTCGGCCGCTTCGGCAATCTGGTTGGCCTTCTCGACTTCCAGGAGAGCCATGGCCAGCTCGGCGGCGAACACCCGGTATGCCAGGTTTTCCGGGTTGAGGTCCAGGGCCCGCTCGGCGTGTTCCAGCGCCGCCGGCAGGTTACCGGTGCGACGCAGCAGGAGCGCAAAGCGGGCATGGATCGACGCACGGTTCTGGATACTGTCCATGGCCGCCGGCGGGAGGACGCGCTCCATCACTTTCATATCCCAATCCATCTTACTGTTGCTCTCGCCCTGGGCGTCGCGCAGCTTGAGGGCCGTTTCCAGGCAGGCCAGCGCCGCCTGCGGGCGGTCGAGCTGGATCAACAGATCGGATTGCAAGATGTACAGGCTGTATCGATCGGGAGACAGGTGGATGGCCCGCTGTAACGTCTCCAGGGCGCTGTCGATGTTGCCGATCTGGGAAATAAGACAGGCAGCCTCGAACAGTTGTAGCGCATCCGGAGAACGATGAATTTCGACTGCTTTTTGCAGGCAGGCGTAGGCTGGCGACGCCTTTTCCAGGCGCATGAACAGGATGGCCGTCTCGCGGTACTGTTCGAAAGTCAGGTCATCACGGGTGGACAGCCCTTCCAGGGTGTCTCCGGCTCCCTGTACTTCGCCGATCTGCAGCTGGAGGTTGGCCAGGCGCAGCCAGTTCTCCGCCCGCTCGGGAGCCAGCTGGAGCAGAGATTGCAAGGTCTCGATGGCATCCGGGCCGGCATCCAGCTGGATGGCGATATTGACGAACCAGGTCAGGTTGTCCAGGTCGTCAGCAGCGAAGCGCAAAGACTGCCGGGCTGCTTCCATGGCCTCATGTTTCAAGTTGGCCTGGATACAGGTTTCGCACAACAGGTGCAGCAAAGGCTGGTTCTCGGGTCGTTCCTGCGTGGCCTCTTGCAAAGAGGCCAGGGCGGTTTCGATGTAATTCAGCTGGTATGCGATCTTCCCCAGTCCGCCCTGCACACGCCATTGTACCTCCGGGTGGCTCGTCTCGGGCATCTCGACCAGTTCCTGGTACAACTGGTAGGCATCCGGGGCATGACCGCGCAGGCCCCATAACTCGGCCAGCAACAGGTTGGCTTTGAAATTACCGGGGTCGAGCAGCCTGGCCCGCTGCAGGGTGGTTTCGGCCCGGCTCAGGGAATCCTCATCCAGGTGCGGCTTCTCTACCAGGAACAGGCTCTCCTCACCCAATAGTAGTCCGGCATACAGCAGCAGCCAGTCGAAGTGCGGCTCTTCGCACTGCACGGC
>JAAZNB010000322.1 GCA_012798515.1 Chloroflexota bacterium | reverse complement strand
TTTGTGAAATTTGTAACAATCGATATTATATACCCCACTGCCGGGATTCTGCATGAGAATCCTCTCATAAAAGGGCTATTTGTGAAAATTTTAACAAATTGATTACACAGAAAAACCCGCCCGGCGGCATGCACGGGCGGGTGAGGGGGCCTGGAGGGGTCTGTTCATCCGGCTGCGGCGCTCCCGGCCTGGCGATAACTTTCCAACACAGTGCGCAGCCAGCGGTGCACCTGGGCTGGGTCTGGCAAGCGGTACCCGGCCTGGGTGGGGCGCTCCTCGTTCGAGACCAGGATGGAGACGCCGCCATGCCGGTTGATCATGGCGAAGGCCGGTTCGTCTTTGTCGTCGTCGCCGATATAGACCGGTTTTGCGCCCGGCCAGGCGTACCGTTCCAGCAGCATGGCTATGGCCTGGCCTTTATCGGCCAGGGTGGGGGCGATTTCGATAAAGCGATACCCTTCTTCCAGCCGGAAAGTATCCGGCGGCGCGGCTCGTTGGATCACTTTCCTGGCCTCGGCCAGCACGTGCTCGCCTTCGTGTGGCTCCGCACGCCGGGCGTGGATGGCCAGCGTCCAGCCTTTGTCTTCCAGGTAAAAACCCTGGCGCCCCTCGATCAAGGCGGCCCATTGCGGCCGGATGCGATCCAACACCGGGCGTTGGCTGTCGTAATCCAGCAGGTCGACGGCCTGGCCTTCGCGGGTGATCATTTCGATGCCGTACGTGCCCGAAAGGGCAATGCCCGCCACGGGCACCAGCTGGCGGATGTGCGCCAGGCGCCGCCCGCTGAGGATGGTGATGCGCAGTTCCGCCAGCCTGGCCAGGCTGCGCAGCAGGTCGATGACCTGGGGATTGGGCAAGACCACGTCTGGGGTAGGAGCGAATTCTGCCAGGGTGCCGTCGTAGTCGAGGAACAGCCACACGCGCTGGCCGCGCGCCATGGCCTGTCCCAGCCGGTGAGCCAGTTGCATGTCTACCACCGGCTGCCTTTCTCGTCCGATGCCGCAGCCTTTCCGGATGGGTCGCGGCGCAGTTGGATCAGTCGCTCGACTTCGTCTAGCTGCCAGCAGAACCAGCGTTCGATGTCGGCCTCTTCCACCGCCTGGCGCAGGCTGGCGGCCCGCTGGCGGCGCTCCTCGCCGGGCATGGTCAGCGCCTGGTGCAGGGCCTGGGCCGTAGCGTACACGTCACAGGGCGCGATCAACAGGGCGTGGTCGCCCAGCTGCTGGGAGGCGCCGGCCCGCTCGGAGAGCACCAGCACGCCATCGTGCTGGTTGACCACCGGGCCTTCCTTGGCCACCAGGTTCATGCCGTCGGCGATGGGGTTGACCAGCAGCACGTCGTAAAGCTGCATGGCAGCGATGGCGCGCGGGTAGCTTTCTCCCACCAACACGCGCACCGGTTCCCATTCGCTGGTGCCGTAGCGGGCGTTGACGCGCCCGGCGGCGGCCATGATCTCGTCCAGATAGGTCTGGTACTCTTCCACCTCCAGCCGGGAGGGAACCATGATGGCCAGGAACTGCACCTGCCCGCAGTGTTCGGGGTGCAGTTCCAGCATTTCTTCATAGGCCTGAAAACCGCGCACGATATTCTTGCTGGGCTCGGTGCGGTCGATGCGCAGGATGAGGCGCAGGTCGCCGGTCTGCTCCTGTAAAAGCTGGCGATAAAGCTCGACCTCTTCTGTGGCGGCCTGCACGCGCAGCCCGTTGGGATCGATGGAGATGGGAAAATCTCGCGCGTAGGTGGCGTGATGGCGCAGGATGACCCGTCCCAGGCGGTAGTTAACCCGTGCCTTGGGCACGAAGTTTTCACACGAACGGATGAAGTTCAGGGCGTGGTTGCGGGTCTGAAAGCCCAGCAGGTCCACCTGGCACAGTCCTTCCAGGATGGCGGTGCGCATCGGCTCGGGGAGCACCTCCCAATCGTCCGGTCCCGGAAAGGGGATGTGGACGAAATGCGTCAACAGGTATTTCTTACGGCTGCGGATACGCTTGTGGATCATGGCCGGCGCCAGATACAGGTGATAGTCTTGCAGCATGACGATCGAAGGGCGCGCGTTGCGCTTGATCTGCTGGGCGATGGCATCGGCAAACTGCTGGTTGACCGTTACGTAGCCCTTTTCCCAGGCTTCCCAGGTCTCGCGAGTCAGGGTGGGGGCGTGTACGTAGTCCCACATGGAGTGCTGCAGGAACCACAGCAGGGGATTAGAGATGACATTGTAGTAGCGGTTGTAGGCTGCTTCGTCGACGTCGACGAATTTGACCTGGATCGAAGAATCATCGCCCAACGGCACCTGGCCTGCGCCCCACTGGCGATCGGTCTCACTCATGGCGCTGGCGAACCAGGCTGCTTCGATCTGGTTGGCCAGGGCGGTCAGGGCCGTGACCAGGCCGCCCCCGCCACGCTGGTATTCGAGCTCACCCCCTTCGAGATTCAGGGTGACCGGACCGCGGTTCGAAGCGATGATAAAACTGTAATGGTCTAAAAGGTCTGCGTGTGGATGATCGCAATCCCGCCCCCTGTCGTTTGTTTTCGTCATTGTACGTTGTACCTCCTTCATTGCCGGTGTTCACTTGCCTACAGGCGCGGTGACAGACCGCGCCCGTGTGCGCTTAGCGAGATGCGAAATAGCCTCCGAGTTTATTCGTATTCCAATGCTGATTTCAAACAAGAAATTCCTCCCAGACGCATAGAGGAATTCCCGGATCCCGCCTACGTTTAGTTAATCATACCATATTGCCCGGCCTGGATTTAGACCTATCCGCAAAACAATTCTGTTGGGTCATCCGTAAATTCAGCCCATGCCTCCACTTTTATCAGGCGCCTTGGTGATCAGCCGTGGAACCCACCTGGATGATGGCCTTGATCACTCCGTCTTGATAGGCGGCCACCAGGTCCATGGCCGGGCCGGCCTGGGCGAGGGGAAAGGTGTGGGTGATGAGGGCCTGCACGTCGACCTGGCGGTTGTGGACCAGGCGGATGGCGTGGGGATAGGTGTGTTTCATGCGCCGCACCAGCTTGATGGTCAGCCCTTTACGGCGGACCA
>JAAZNB010000321.1 GCA_012798515.1 Chloroflexota bacterium | reverse complement strand
GAGATGGCCGTCTTGAGGTTGTCCCAGCCGGTGCCGTAAGGCAGGGTGCAGTCGGCCCCCAGCATGAAGCGCTGCGGGGCAGCGTGCAGCACGTCTTCGGCCGCCGCCTGGATGGCCTGGGGGCTGCCCGTGGCCAGCACGCCTTTGCGGTCCAGGCCGCCCATGAACGGGCGCCCGAACATGCGCTCCACTTCCTGGGGGGTGAGCCTGCCGCCGGTCAGTTCCAGGCTGGCGTTGACGATGTGGCCGGGGTAATCGACGTAGGGGCTCAGATCATCGTAGGGCAGGCGGTAATCGCACACGTGTAAGATGTTGAAGATACAGCTGCGATTGGCCTCTGCCATCAGGGCCAGGTCGTAGGGCCGGATGCAGGCGTCGAACAGGCTGCGGTCCCGCAGGCGCCCGAATTCACCGCCCTGGGTAGAGGTGTAGAACCCGTCCACGCCCAGGCGGATGCACTCCTTGACGAACAGCATCAGGCTGTCAGTGATGATCTGCATGCCGCGCTGGACCGCTTCGGGATCGCGGTTGATGTGCTCGCTGATAATCTCGTCGCTGGTGGTCTGCCCGGCGCACATGAAGGGGGAATACAGGGTGATCAGCACCAGGGCTTCACGTTTGGCGGCTTTGACCAGTCCTTCTACCACGCCCAACTGGTCGGCGTAGAAATCCAGGCCGTAAAAGGGCATCTTGGCCCAGTCTTCCGGCTGCTGGATCTCGGGCAGATGGGGAAAATTACGCTCGTATTGGATCTTGACGAAGTCCATGTCGGTGTAGCGGAAATATTCCAGGTGCTTGTCCACCGCGCCTTGGCCGCGGTGATAGATGGGGTCGAAGTGCAGGAAGAAAGCGGCCGGCGTCTTTTCGGGTTGGCTGCCAGGATCGAGCAGACTTAAGACCAGGTCACGTTTGTTCATGGGATCCTCTCCAGGGAAAGATTACGCATGGCCTGCCGGCGCTTTACGGGCGGCCGGGCGGGGGAATGTGCTATTCCCATTATAGGAGCAAAATAGCGCCGTAGATAACGCCGCCGGCCCTGGAAAATGGGGCTGGCGCAAAGCTCGGTTGGAAAGAGCGGTAACCAATACGGACCCGGGGCGGCCAGCGCCCCGGGTCCTTCCAGAGGGGAAACCGGTTGGCGTGTGATTGTGCCCGGGGTAGCCGTCAGCGGGTCGCCAGGGCGAGGAGATCTTGCTGGGGCCGGCGCAGGAGTGTCCCCAGGGCCAAAGCGGCCACCAGGCCGGTCGCGGCCCAGGCCGCACCGCTGACCAGGGGCACGCCGGCGTGTTTGATGGCGATCCCGGCGAAGGCCCACACCAGCACCAGCAGGTAAGCGCTGTCCCGCCGGGTGAGGGCCACCCATGCGGCGATCAGAGCGGCGGCGGCCAGCATGATCACCGTCCAGGCCTCCGGCGCCAGGGGAGCGCCGTCCCAACCCAAGTAGTCGAGCAGGGCGGTGACGTTGGCGATGGTCGCCACCGTGATCCAGCCCAGGTAGATGCGGAAGGGCAGCTGGACGAAGAAGCGCTCCCCGGCGTTCTGCGGGCGGCGGCGGCCGATTTCCAGGCGCAGGTAGATGGCGATCAGCGACCCGAGCAGGACCAGCATGGCGATCAGGGTCAGGGGGAACTGCTCGTAATGCCACAGGAAGATCCAGACGCTGTTGGCGGCGCAGCTCAGCAGGAACAGGGGGGCGATGGCCTTCAGGCGCGGATTGTGCGCCTGGCCGGGCAGGGCCTGGAAGATGGCGAAGGCCAGCAGGCCCAGGTAGATCAGGCCCCAGATAGAAAAGACGTACCCGGCCGGCACGAAATAGACGGCAAAACGATCTGAAATTTCACCCGTGTTCAGGCCGTTGAGCGGCAGGGCGTTGGCCAGCCCATTGATGGTCAGGGTGACGAGCACAGCCAGGAAGACGGCAGATTGGCGGAGGAGATTTGATTTCATGGACATACCTCGTATCGAAACGTGTAAAGAAAGTCTTTGTTTGGCCTCGCCTGGCCTGTTTCACCGGCGAGACGGCATGGATGATCTCAGGATAACGGCACCCGGTGCGATGTACAATGATTTGTATAATGTTTTGGCGGCTGGAGGTAGGGCCCTTCTGATGCACGTTTTTGGGTGGGCCGTGCGGAGAAAGAAAAATTTGGAAAGGGGCGGCACGTTCGTGTCCCGCCCCGGAGCCTCATAAGACAGTTGGCGTTAAAAGACACCGGCCTCGCTCGTCGCGGGCCGGTGGGGGAGAACCTAATTTGCGGTTGAAGATCAGGCGGCCACGGTCCGCTGCTGGCGGATCGCCTTGAGGACTTCCTCCTGGTCGATGGGCAGGCGGTCGACGCGCACGCCCACGGCGTTGTACAGGGCGTTGGCGATGGCCGGCGAGGTCGGGATGATGACGATCTCGCCGACTCCCTTGGCGCCAAAAGGCCCTTCGGGAACGGGATGTTCGACTACGAAGGAAGTGATCTCCGGGGTGAGCATGATCGAGGGAATGCGGTAGCGCGCCAGCCGGTCGGTGACCACCTGGCCATCCTGAACGATGAAGTTCTCGGTCAGGGCGTGGCCGATGCCCATCATGGCGCCGCCCTCGATCTGGCCGTGCAATCCCAGCGGGTTGATGGCGTAGCCCACGTCGTTGGCGGTGATCAGGCGCAGCACGCGCACTTCGCCGGTACGGGTGTCTACTTCGATTTCAGCCGCCTGGGCGGCGAAGGAGAAGGCAAAGTGCATGTCGCCGCCCTGTCCCAGGGGCTGGGTGGCCGGGGCCCAATAAGTGGTGTTGGCGCGGGGGGTGCGCCCGCCGGCGATCATCATGCGGGCTGCCTCGCCCAGGCTGACGCTGTGCCCGTTGACCTGGGCCAGCCCTTCGATGTAGCGGATGCGTTCGGGCGGCACGTCGTAGCGCTCGGCCAGCTCGCTGCTGATCAGCTGGCGCAGGGCCTGCGAGGTCTGGCGCACGGCGTTGCCGGTCACGAAGGTCTGGCGGGAGGCCGTGGTCGGGCCACCGTCCGGGGTCAGGTCAGTGTCGGAGAGCAGCACGCGCACCTGTTCAGGCGGCACGCCCAGCTCTTCGGCGGCGATCAACTGCAGCACCGAGGGCAGACCCTGGCCCAGCTCGGCCGAGGAAGTGCGCACCTCGATGCAGCCGTCCGGGTACAGCTCGACCTCGGCGCCGGCCTTGTCTGGCGCGCCGCCGCCCAGGCCGGTGTTCTTGTAGGCCACGGCAAAGCCCCATGCCCGGCGCAGGTGGGGCGCCCCGGGGACTTCCCGGCTGTGGAAGGGCTGGGGGCCGCCCTGGCGTTTCATTTCGTCTTCGACTTTCTGGATACATTCCAACAGGCCTACGGAATGGCGCAGCGTTTGCCCGGTATTGGTGACACTGCCCACGCGCAGGGCGTTCTTGCGGCGCAGCTCGACCGGGTCGATGTGCAGCTTTTCGGCCAGCATGTCCATGGCGCTCTCTACGGCGAAGGCCGATTGGAGCACGCCAAAGCCGCG
>JAAZNB010000320.1 GCA_012798515.1 Chloroflexota bacterium | reverse complement strand
TTTGCGCCTGTAGTGAAGTGGACATCACGCCACCCTCCGGAGGTGGAAGCCCGAGTTCGAGTCTCGGCAGGCGCGCTCAAGCACCCGCAATCGGGTGTTTTTTATTCTCCATTAATATTATTCTTTTACAATCTATGTAAAATATTAATAACTGTGCGATAAAATTCTATCTTGATAGATTACAAACACATCCGAGCCGGCGTATCGCTTGCCCGGGTGCATGGGATCAAAAAGTTTACAAAGATTGTGGCGATCTTTCGCCCGCCAATTTTGGGATCAAAAAGGAGCATCAATGATACCGCTGCTTTACGGTGGTTATGGTTTATACCTGTTATTCAGTTTGCCGGCCTTATTGTTGGGATTGTGGGCGCAGACCAGGGTCCAATCTGCGATTCGCAAATACTCTCAGGTTCGCGCTTTTGCCGGCCTGACCGGGGCGCAGGTCGCCCGCCGGGTACTGGACATGAACGGCCTACAAAACGTCAGCATCGAAGAAGTCGGCGGCAACTTGAGTGACCATTACGACCCGCGCACCCGCACACTGCGCCTCAGCCGCGATATCTACCGTTCCAACAGTGTAGCTGCTGCTGGCGTCGCTGCACATGAGGCCGGGCACGCCATTCAACACCGGGACAATTACGGCCCATTACAGCTGCGGTCTTTCATGGTCCCTACGGTCCAGATAGGCAGCTGGTTAGGCCCCATTATCTTCATGGTCGGATTATTCCTGAATGGGACCATGGGCACCCAGATCGCCTGGTTTGGTCTGATCCTCTTTGCCCTCACTGCGGTGTTCGCCTTGATCACCCTGCCGGTCGAATTGGATGCTTCCCACCGCGCCAAAGAGATCCTGGCCACCTCGGGTATGATCTATCACGGAGAGGAAATGGAAGGTGTCAACAAGGTTTTGGATGCCGCCGCCCTGACCTACGTGGCTGCCGCCATTCAAGCCATTTCCACCATCCTCTATTACGCCTTCCTGCTCATGGGGCGTCGCCGCGACTGAATTCTCCGTCTGGTTTGTTTTTCAACGAGCTTTTCCCACCTGGAAGAGCTCGTTTTTTATCTTTACCCGTCCGGTATAATTACGCTTATGCCCACCTGGATATCTAGCCTGCTGCTCTCCACGCTGGCCCTGTCCCTGCTGGCCGGCGCGCCGGGAGATCTCGCCCCGGTCATCGTTCCCGCGGAAGCCAGCGTCTCCATTTGGGATGCCGCCTCCCTCCGTAGTCTGGACCCCGCGGACGCCCCCACCCCAGATACAGACCTGCTGGCCGTCTACCTGCGCAGCGACGCACAGTCCCTCGAACTACGCTTTGACTTCCTCGACCTGGTTACTGCGCCCGGGGCGTCGCTGTGGGTCGCCATAGGGAGTCCCGAAGCCTCAACCCAACCGTCCGGGGTTCTTTTCGATCGGGAATCGCCACTCTATTTCCAACGTTTGTTGTGCATCCAGGCCAACGGGGAGGCCATGCTCTACGATAGCAGCCTGAACGCCATCCCAGGCTTCTCCGCTCAGGTGACCATCGATCCGGGCCTGGATACCGTCGTCGTCCAGGTAGACCCCGCCATGGTCCCCATCGACGACCCACAGACGACCTTCCAGGTCTTTGTAGCCTCGTCTGAACAGGAGGAGGCTCCCCTGGATCGCGTGCCGGCTTTCACGCGCTCCTCGCCGCCGCCCGCTTCGGCGGCCAACCTGGTCCTGGCTTTTCGCGACGCCCTCCCGGCCCCAACGCCGGCTCTGGCCTTGCGGCGTTGGGATGGCGCCCATACCGGGCCTTACGGGCAGCGGCACGGCTTACGCCACCTGCTGGAAGCGGCCGCCGGCAACGAAGTTCCCATCGTACTGCTAGATTTAAAGACCCCCACCAGCCTCTCGGCCCTGGATTACCTGGGCCAGGCCGGGGAGGTTCAAGCCATGCGAGATCAGGGCTTGCTCGGGCTGGCCGAACCGGCCTACGGCTACCCACCTCTAGCCGCGGCCGCCCTGGACGATGACCGGGATGCCGGGTTATCCTTTGGCTTTCCCTCATCTACATCCGCCTACCTGCCGGCTCCCGCGGCCATCCCTGCTCGCTACCGCCTGGTATTTGCCCCCATAACGGATAAGAGCCACGTGCTCAGGTGGCAGCGCACCCGTTACGTCCCCGTGCAAACCCCGCTGCTTTCGAATCTGTCGGGAACGGGAGCAGCTGCTGAACCCTTGGACCGGGGCGGGCTCACCCTGGCAGCTCGCCGGGCCCTCATCAATGCCGCGACCAACGCCGACCCCTGGGACCTGCTCGTTCTGGGCGGCAGCCTGCCGGAAAGCGCCTGGGCCGACAAATCGGTGGCGAACAATGCATTCCAATATTTGCGTCACCACCCCTGGATTCACGTCCTCAGTTTGGATGAACTGGCGTCTTTTCCTGCCCAACTGCAATCCCCCGTTTGGGACGTGAGTTGCCAGGCCACGCTTTGCCTACCGGCCGGTGAGGCGGCTGCGTTGGCCAGTTCAGCTCGGAATACCCAATTTTCGACCTGGGACCAGGATCTGGCCACCACGGCGCTTCGGCTATCCGCATTATCCGATAATTCCCTCGCCCGCCTGGCCCGGCAGACTTTCTTCCAGCTTTCCCAGCCGGCCAGCTCGCCTGAACTGGCGGCTTTACGCCAGAACTATATCCACCGGGTCGATCTGCTCGCCGGGGCCGCTTTATGGGCCGAGCATCCCGGTGAGGTCCAGGCCTGTGACGGCACCGGCCCCACCGAGTTGTGTGTGCTCGCCTCTACCAGCCAGTACACCGTCTACAGTCCTTACGGCGCCAGGCTGCTGGCTGCATTCAGTATGACCTCCTCCGGGCCCATCCAATGGCTCGCACCGCGCTCCCAATACTCGGTCGGGCTGGGGGATTCCTCCGACTGGGACCTTTCTCAGGCAGAGCTGGCCGATCCCGAGGAAATTCCCGGCGCGTTCGCCGGTAGCGAGCAGACTTTCCAGCCCTATCGCTACGAATTCAGCCCCGGAACCCTGTCTTTTACCGGCTCCTCCAGTCACATTGTGAAAACCTACCGGCTGCTGCCAGACGGCCTATCGGTTTCCATCGACACTCCTGCCGAGTTCGAAACCCGTCTGCCCCTGACCGGCTGGCCTTCTTTTCTTACAGATGCGTCCGTTTCGTCCACTTCGCCGTGGTCCCTAGACCATCTCTTACCCCTCCAGGTCGAAATAAGCGGCGGAAGTCTTACCTGGGAAAGCTACCGCGACTCGTTCTCCCTCATGGGAAACGGAGAAGACCCTGATTTTGGCTACCCGCCTGGTCATTTCCTACCTTTCCCTTTAACCCTGGGCACCATTCGGGCCGGCGGCCATCTGCAGATCGATTTTCATCTCCCGGGGTCCTGAGCACACTGGCGGTGCGGTGAAAAAGTTGCATACAGAATCCGTTTTGTGATACATTTATTGCACAATCCATTATTGAACAGGGTGAGATATGAGAGCCAGGTCCATTCCAGACATAGTCGTTGGTCGACTACCCAGATATCTACACGCGCTTCAAAGGATGCACCAGGAAGGGAAAAGAACCACTTCTTCAAAAGAACTGGGGGAAAGGATTGGGATTTCAGCTGCCCAAATACGGAAAGACCTTTCCCAGTTTGGTGAGTTTGGTAAACAGGGGACAGGATACTCAATTCATTACTTGCTAGATGAATTACAAAAAATATTAAACGTCGACCGGGTCTGGGATATGGCCCTGGTCGGCGCCGGTGACCTGGGTCACGCCATCGCCCACTACCAGGGCTTTGCCAACCGCGGCTTTCGAGTCACCAAGGTCTTCGACAACGACCCGAATAAAGTCGGTCTCAAAGTGGGGGATTTCATCGTCGAGGACACCGCAAACCTGATCAAAAGCGTCCAGGCTGCGGGGATCCAGGTGGCCATGCTTACCGTGCCAGCTGCTCATGCCCAGCAAGTCGCCGAAGAATTAGTGAAGGCCGGTATCAAGGCTATCTTGAACTATACCCCCACCCCCCTCAACCTCCCGCGCGGGGTCCATATCGAACAGATCGATCCGCTCATCCAGCTTCAACACATGACCTACTATCTAGACGAATAAAACGACTGGCCGGGAACCCGGCCAGTCGTTTTGTATTCAGCCATCGGTTTTTTCACCAGGCTCAGGTGGGTAGCAAACTGCGCCGCAATTGCTCGCGCATTGCCAGGGCACGCGCCGCGCCTTCCGCCGTGCATGTCGTGGGGCTATCCACCAGGTAAGCAGGCACTCCAAGCGCCTTGGTGAGATATTTATCCACCCCACGCAGGAGTGCACTTCCCCCACACAAGGCTACTCCCCGGTCGATGATGTCGGAGATCAACTCCGGTGGGGTCTTCTCCAACACGCGCCGGGTGGTGTTGACAATGTCGTTGAGCGGCTCTTGCAGTGCGTCGACGATGTCGTCCGTGGTCAGCGTTACCGGCCGGGGAAGGCCGGTCACCTGGTCCTGGCCTTGCACTTCCATCACCTGCTGCTGCTCCAGTGGCACAGCTGAACCGATGCGGATTTTAAGCTGCTCGGCCGTAGGTTGCCCGATGGTGATGCCGTACTTCTTACGCACATAGGCAATGATGGCCTCGTCCAGCTTGAGACCGCCGGTACGCGTCGTCTCCGCCGTTACGATGCCGTTCATCGCCAGGACTGCCGCTTGCGATGTTCCCCCGCCCATGCAGATAATCATGTTGCCAGAGGGCGTCGATATGGGTAAGTCCACCCCCACCGCAGCCGCCAGGGGCTGGTGGATGAGGAAGACTTCCCGGGTACCGGCGCCCAGGCCTGCCTCGTGGACCGCACGGCTTTCCACGCTGGTGACGCCATACGGGACAGTGATCATCACCCGTGGCCGGAATAAGAGCATCGGCCCGGCGATCTTCTTGATGATAAAGCTGAGCAGCCGCTCGGTGATCTCATACTCGGCGATGACCCCGTTTTGCAACGGGCGGACGACTTCGATCGTATCCGGAACGCGTCCGTACATATCTTTCGCCGCCTGTCCCCACTCCACCATTTTTTGTTCTTGGATAATGATCGTCACCACTGTGGGCTCTTGCAGCAGGATTTGGTTCCCTTCTGCGACCACAGTGTTCATTGTCCCCAGGTCAATGCCGAGTTCCCGTGAAAAGACAGGCATATCGATCGATGTTTCCTTCCTGATGATTTGTTATTTCTACCGGTGACGGCCCTGGCGGTAGCGGCGTACCGCATCCAAACGCAGGGTCGACCTTCTCAGGGCAGCCTGGATGAGCAGGTATTGGTCATCCTTATTGTCAGCAGTGACCTTACTCAACGCATCTTCGGCCCGGTGACGGGCATCTTCGGCGCGTTGTTCATCGATCTCTTCAATGTTCTCGGCCGCATCGGCCAGGATCGTCACCTGGTCCGGCTGTACCTCGGCAAAACCACCGGCCACAGTGAAGTGCTGTTCTTCTGCCTGCTTGCTGCGCACCGTGATAATGCCATATTTCAACACCGTCAGCAGCGGGGAGTGTTTGGGCAGGATCCCCATAACGCCATCTGCGCCTGGGATTACCACCATGTCGGCCTCGCCCTGGTAAACCACCCGGTCTTGAGAAACGATATCACATTTGATCGCCATGGTTTGCCTCGAAACTACGCCAGTTCTTTTGCCCGTTCGATTGCATCTTCGATCGAACCTACCATATAAAACGCCTGTTCGGGCAAATCGTCATGCTCTCCGTCCAGAATTTCACGGAAACCACGGATTGTTTCACGCAGCGGCACGTATTTACCCGGGATCCCGGTAAACTGTTCCGCCACGAACATCGGCTGTGAGAAGAAACGCTCGATCTTGCGCGCCCGGGAGACGATCAATTTGTCGTCTTCACTCAACTCGTCCATACCCAGGATGGCGATGATGTCCTGCAAGTCTTTGTAGCGCTGCAGCACCTGCTGGACGTCACGGGCGGTGGTATAGTGCTCTTGGCCCACTACCTGCGGGTCGAGGATGCGCGAGGTAGACGTCAGCGGATCCACCGCCGGGTAGATGGTCTTCTCCGCAATCGAGCGTTCCAGTGCGATGGTGGCGTCCAGGTGGGTGAAGGTGGCCACCGGGGCCGGATCAGAATAATCGTCCGCCGGCACGTACACCGCCTGCATCGAGGTGATCGAGCCGGACCGGGTGGAGGTAATCCGCTCTTGCAGCTCGCCCATCTCAGTCGCCAGGGTAGGCTGGTAACCCACCGCCGAAGGCATACGCCCCAACAGGGCCGACACTTCCGAACCCGACATGGT
>JAAZNB010000030.1 GCA_012798515.1 Chloroflexota bacterium | reverse complement strand
TGGGAAAAGTGTCATTCTCCGATTCCACCGATAAAATTGGTACTCCCCACTCAATCGTGGTCTGCTTTCCGGAGTAACGCTCACCAAAAGATACTGTGTACCTGCACAGCATGAATAGCTCAGCTGTCAAATTGGGAAAGAATATCCAGAAAAGATTTCCAAAAAGATTTCCATCCTTGACAAGCCATCTAAAACTTGATATAAACTTTACAACTAGATATAAAATGCTGTGAAGAGAAAGAGTACGTGCCGATCCGGCGGTACAGAGAACAGCTGATCGATGAGAATGCTGTCCGTACATTGGCACTGAATGGTTCTCGGAGCTGCAGGGCGAAAAGGCCTTTTCCGGGTGAAAGATTCACCGGGTGGGCGTAAAAACTGAGTAGCCTGTGCCGGAGCTGCCACCGTTATCAGGGCAAAGGGTATAACCGGTCGTATGCTGCCGGCGTACTCCATAAGTGAGGCTGGCTTTCCTTTCCCGTCGTCATCACGACGGGATTTTTGGTTAAAAGGCCAACCAGCCTAATTTGGGTGGCACCACGGGTTCTCTCTCGTCCCAAGCGACGGGAGAGAATTTTCTTTTAAGCCCTGGCCGGCGCGGCCGGGAAGGATGTGGAGGTTGGAATGACTATGCAGACAATACACAGTGCCAGGGAAGACGCTCGACCGTACGTCACACCCTTGGTGCGCACGCTGCCGGCAGACCTGGAGACGCCCGTCTCGACCTATTTAAAGCTAATGGGCGCGGGACCGTCTTTCTTATTGGAGTCGGTTACGGGTGGAGAGCAGGTAGCGCGCTATTCCTTCATCGGGGTCAACCCGCGTAAGTCGTTCGTCCTGCAAGACGGCCGTCTGGCCACACACACCGGCGCGGGGGTGACCTACGCCACGCCCGGTGACCCGTTGGCTGTTTTGGCAGAGGAACTGGAGACGCTGCGCTGCGAGCCCGTGCCCGGCCTGCCGCGCTTCAACGGCGGCCTGGTCGGTTACCTGGGATACGAGATGATGCGCTACTTCGAGCCGAGTGTGCCCTTGCGGGCCCACCCACAGCTGCCGGACGCCATCTTCTTGCTGGCCGACACGGTAGTGGCCTTCGATCACGCCTTTGGGCGCCTGGTGTTGATCGCCATCCCCCAGGCGGAGGAAGATTCCGAAACTGCCCGGGCCGAATGTGAACAGCGCCTGGACGCGCTCCAGGCGCGCCTGGCCGGCCCGCTGCCGGAACAGCCCGCTTCCCCGGCCGGGCCGGTGGAACTGCCCGAAATGCAGGCCAACATGAGCCGCGAGCAGTTCATGCAGGTCGTAATGGAAGCCAAAGAGCACATCGCCGCCGGAGATATCTTCCAGGTGGTGCCTTCGCAGCGCTTGAGCCGCCAGACCACCGCCGCCCCGTTCGCCATCTACCGGGCGCTGCGCAGCCTGAACCCCTCACCGTACATGTTCTACTTCGATTTCGATGGCCTGACCGGGGATGAACCACTGCGCTTGATCGGGGCATCCCCCGAGATCCACGTACGCCTGGAAGGGCGTACGGCCATCATCCGGCCCATCGCCGGCACCCGCCGGCGGGGCAAATCGCCGGCGGAAGATCAAGCGCTGGAGCAAGAAATGCTGGCCGATCCCAAGGAACGCGCCGAGCACGTCATGCTGGTCGACCTGGCGCGCAATGACCTGGGCCGGGTGTGCGACTACGGCAGTGTGCACGTGCCGGAGCTGATGTTGGTGGAGCGCTACTCTCACGTGATGCACATCGTTTCGCAGGTGGAGGGCCGCTTGCGAAAGGACTACACCGCTTTCGACCTCATGCGGGCCACCTTCCCGGCCGGCACGGTGAGTGGGGCGCCCAAGATCCGCGCCATGCAGATCATCGACCGGCTGGAAGGCCAGCCCCGGGGGCCCTATGCCGGGGCGGTAGGATATTTCGCCGCAGATGGCTCGATGGACACCTGCATCGCCATCCGCACGCTGGTGATGCGCGGCAAACAGGTCTCTGTGCAGGCCGGGGCGGGGATCGTGGCCGATTCAGACCCGGCCAGCGAATACCTGGAGACCTTGAACAAGGCGCGCGCCCTGGCGGTGGCAGTCGAAATCGCCGAGGGCCGGCCTGACCCGGCCGGTTCACCCAACGGGAAGAAATGAGGGCATTATGTTAGTCATTATCGATAATTACGATTCGTTTACGTATAACCTGGCGCAGCTTTTCGGAGAGCTGGGGCAGGAAGTCCGGGTGATCCGCAATGACGCCATCCAGGTGGCTGAGCTGGAAGAGCTCGACCCGGAACACATCGTCATCTCGCCCGGGCCGGGGGACCCCAGCCAGGCAGGGATCTCGGGTGAGGTCATCCGCCGCCTGGGCGACCGGTTCCCCATCCTGGGGGTGTGCCTGGGGCACCAGTGCATCGGAGACGTGTTCGGCGGGCAGGTAGTGCGTGCGCCGCAGCTGGTCCACGGGAAGACCTCCACGATCCGCCACAACGGTCAGGATCTGTTTGCCGGCCTGCCGGAGACCTTCGAAGCCACTCGTTACCATTCGTTGATGGTGGCTCAGCCGCTGCCCGACGCGCTCGAAGCCACCGCTTTCGCCGAGAGCGGCATATTGATGGGACTGCGACATAAAACGGCCCCGATTTTCGGCGTACAGTTTCATCCGGAATCGATTTTGACCGGAGTGGGCAAACACATGTTGGCCAATTTTATCCAAGTCAGGAAACCTGTGATCACCCAGGCTTACTGAGTGTGTGTACGAACGATGTGGAGGAAATCATGTTAAAAGCATACATTCAAATGGCACTCAATCGCAAGAATCTGTCCAGCCGCGAAGCGGAAGAAGCCATGACCATTATCATGACCGGCCAGGCCACGCCGGCGCAGATCGGGGGCTACCTGGTGGCGCTGCGCATGAAAGGGGAGACGGTCGAAGAGATCCTGGGCTCGGCGCGAGCCATGCGGGCCCAGGCCAGCCGGGTGCCGTACGAGGCCAACGGCGACCCGTTGATCGATACCGCCGGCACCGGGGGAGACGGCGCCCACACCTTCAACATTTCAACCGGGGCGGCTTTCATCATTGCCGGGGCGGGTAAAAAAGTAGCCAAGCACGGGAATAAAGCGGCTTCTTCCAAATGTGGCAGCGCCGATGTGTTGGACGCGCTGCACATCAACATCGACCTGACCCCCGAGCAGGTGGCGGACTGTATCCACCAGGTGGGCATCGGTTTTATCTTCGCCCCGCGCTTCCACCCGGCCATGAAATACGCCGTGGGCCCGCGCAAAGAGCTGGGCCAGCGCACGATCTTCAATCTGCTGGGGCCGCTGAC
>JAAZNB010000319.1 GCA_012798515.1 Chloroflexota bacterium | reverse complement strand
CCGTACCTGGTGGTGGAGCCGGCCTGTGCCGAACCGGGGGCCACGGTCCACGTGGAAGGCTTTAACTTCGAACCCAACACCGAAGGTCCCCTCAATTTCATTCCACCCAGTGAAGTGAAATTGAAGATGGGGAACATCGAAACCGATGACGAGGGACATTTTGCCCTGGATGCCGAGCTACCTAAACGGGCTAATGAAGTGGTGCAGCACATCCGGGCGACGACACGGGCCCGCGTGGGCGGTCCGCAGATCTCTCAAACCGCTAAAGATACCTGGGACAAAATCGTCGAGACAGTTTTCCTGGCCTTGTTGGCCACAACTTTCGGCACCCTGTTGGCCATCCCATTGAGCTTCTTTGCCGCCAGGAACTTGATGAAAGACGTACGCAGCCCATTGTCCAGCATTGCGTTGAATTTGCTGGCCATTCCCTTGGGTATTGTGCTGGGGGCCGGCGTGGCCGCCTGGGTTGGCGGGCTCAGCCAGATGCTCACCGATCAGATCTTCCTGGTACTGTTGGGCGTGGTGCTGGGGCCGGTGGTGGCTTACTTTACCATGCGGTTTGGCTTGCCGCAGGAAGATGAAAATGCTAAGCCGAACCTACAAACCCGACTGGCACGGTTGCTCAGCCTGTTGGTCTGCATCCTGGCGGCCCTGCTGACATTATTCCTGCTGTCGTCCTTGCTGATGACCGTGGGAGACAGCCTGGCAGTCCGCCTGGGCAGCTTCGGTTTCTTGGGAACATTCGTCTCCGACGTGGGTGATATCCTCAACATGCTGCTGGTAGCGTTGACGGCCCTGGCCGGGGCCGGCTTCCTGAGTAACCTGGGCGGGTCGTTGGGCAAGGCGTACGTGCGGCAGCTGCCTGTGCCGGTAGCCAAGGGCCTTACCATTCTGCTGGCCGGGCTGGCCGGTGGGGTCGTGTTTGCGCTGATCGGCTCGGGGATCGATTGGTTGTACCAGCTTGAGAACCCGATGGACACCATCTGGATCCCGGGCGCGGTTGGGGCAGTGATCGGCATCCTGTTGGGCATCCGTTATTCACCCAGGGATACGCTGCCCATCGGTATGGTGGCGTATTACATCGCCCGCACGATCTTCAACGCCTTGCGTTCGATTGAAGCCTTGATCATGGTGATCGTATTCGTGGTCTGGGTGGGCATCGGCCCCTTTGCCGGCGTGTTGGCGCTGTCGCTGCACACCATCGCAGCGTTGGCCAAACTGTATTCGGAGCAGGTGGAGAGCATCTTGCCCGGCCCGTTAGAGGCCATCACGGCTACCGGGGCCAATCGCCTGCAGACGATCGTCTACGCCGTGATCCCCCAGATCATTCCACCCTACATTTCCTTTACCATGTACCGGTGGGACATCAACGTGCGTATGTCGACCATCATTGGTTTTGCGGGCGGCGGCGGTATCGGCTTCCTGCTGATCCAGAACATCAATCTGTTGAACTACCGGGCGGCATCGGTGCAAATGATCGCCATTGCCCTGGTGGTGGCCAGTATGGATTATTTGAGCTCCAAGATGCGCGAGTATACCGTCTAGCGCTTGCGTCCTGAATGAAGCGGCTGCCCGGGGAAGTTTGCGGGTAGCCGCTTTTTTGTTTGGGGCGGCCCGGTTAAATCCGCTATAATAGTGCATCAAAAAACGGGCGGCATTCGTTCGTCTTCATTCTTTACTTTTTCAGGTGGTGAACGTTGATCCCAGGAATTCTTGTCGCGATCAGCTATGTGGCTGCGCAAATACTGTCGGATATCGGCAGTCTGCAAATTGTCCAATTCGCCGGGTTATCCTTCGACGCCGGCACATTTATATACCCGATTACGTTTACGCTGCGGGACGTGGCGCACAAAGCCATTGGGCTGAAGGGCGTGCGTATCCTGATCATCTCCGCGGCGGTGATCAACCTGTTTATGGCGGCTTATTTCTGGTTTGTGGCGCAACTACAACCGGACGTCACCGCCGGCAGCAGCCACATGTGGGGGCAGGTGCTGTCGCCAGTATGGCGGATCACCCTGGCGAGTATTGCCGCGGAGGTGGTGGCCGAGCTGGTCGATACCGAAGCCTACCGCTTGTGGGTGGAGCGGATAACCCACCGTTACCAGTGGATGCGGGTGCTGGTCTCCAACGCGGTCAGCGTCCCGCTGGATTCTTTCATTTTTACTTACCTGGCCTTCTCGGGTACCATGCCTGCCTCTTCTGTGCTGGCGATCTTCTGGGCCAACGTGTTGATCAAAGGCATCGTGACCGTAGTCAGCCTGCCCTTGATCTACATCGGGCACGATAAACCCGAGTCGTCCGAGGGTGGGGCAGCCTGATCCCCGGCCTGGGGTGGATGCTCAATAGACGAATTCGCGGATGTCGTAGCGGCTGACGTGCGGCTCGCCGCGCTGTGCCGAGAAAGCGAACCCGGCTTCCATTTCGGTGCCCTGGGCGATGCGTTCGGCCGGTGTGAGGGGGTCCAGGTGTTCTTGATAAGCCAGCTGCGTGTATTCAAGGCCTTCGGATTCGATCAACTCAGAAAAATAAACAATGTCATCCAGGTCCAGGTCCATGTGGTTGATAGCACGCACAGAATCATCTACGTGGGCCCGGGCATACTGGTGGCCACCTGCGCCGAGCAAAAGGATCAAGCCCACCGAGCCGCCGGCGGCTTTGATAGCGTTGACCGTCTCGATCACATCGGATGGCTTACCGGGTTTGCGCAGTAAACTGAGCAAATTGGCGCTGCCGCTTTCCATACCGATGTAGACGCGTTTCAGCCCCATGGCGACCAGGGTACGGTAATCCTCGACGGACTTGCGTTCTCCGCTAAAGCCGTCCAGAAAGGCATATATCCCGCCCAGGGCTTCCACGTCGTAAGTTTTGTGGACGATCTCAAAAGCGGGGACCAGACGCGGCATGGGAACCACCAGGGCGTTGGCGTCGCCCAGGAAGAGGGTGCGTCGCAGGCTAAGCCCGGCGCCCAGGAATTGCTCTACCTCGTGGGTATGGCGTTGAAATTCGGCGGGTGGTTTGATGCGGAATTTGCGTTCCCGATAGAAATTGCAAAAGGTACAGGTGTTGAAAGAGCAGCCTTCGGTGAGCTGTAAGACGACGGCCATGTACTGATCGGGAGGTAAGATACCGATAGGCCGGTAAACCTGGTGGTAGGTAGCGACATCCTGTTGGGAGCGGCCGGCGTCAAAGCTGGCTGCCTGGGCCAATTGGGCCTGGCCCCCGGCGGGTAAGGGCGTTTCCAAGTGGATTTCCCCACGCTGCAGCGCGTCCAGAACCTGGTTAGTGCGCCGGTAAATGCGATTTTCGAAACGGGTGCACTCCTCAGGTGACAGCCAGCGACGCTGGCGTTCTCCGTAGGCGTCGATCCACTTGGCTACCACCCGACCATTCAGGCCACGGCGGTAAGAGACGCCTTCCAACATGGCGGTCCAGATTCGCCCGGTGTTATCACTACTGAGCACTTCGGCCTGGGGGGCGCCGCCCAGGCTGAGGGTGAGACAGTTGGGCTTGGCGCTGATGGTGATCGAGCGATCGGCCCATTTACCGAGAATAACCATGATTGAACTCCCGAGGATACTGCTCAGAGGGTTCTGACCGGGCAGGATCCTATCCGGTTGATTATCTCTCAAATCCAGTATTCCGTTAAGAGCTGACCGCGAAAAAACCAGGGTGCCTATAAGATTGGGTCCGGGGCCGGCCATTGGCGGAGTGCTTCCACGATTTTGGGCCCTGTTCAAAACCGGCCGGCTCTGGTATCATGCAAGTGAATCAATGACCTCGGCGAACGGCCGGGGTCGTTGTGTGCAATTTTATACTGTTTTTGATCCGAAATAGAAGGTAATTGCAATGTTGACAGAACGTCATGATTTACGCAATATCGCCATCGTTGCCCATGTCGACCATGGCAAAACGACATTGGTAGACGGTTTATTGAAACAGGCCCGCGTGTTCCGCGCCAACCAACAGGTAGTGGAGCGCGTCATGGATTCCAACGACCTGGAAAGGGAGCGAGGAATTACCATCCTGGCCAAGAATACCGCCGTGGTGATCCCGGACCCCAAGACCGGGCAAATGGTCAAGATCAATATCGTCGATACCCCGGGGCACGCCGATTTTGGGGGCGAGGTCGAACGGGTGCTTAACATGGTAGACGGCGTGCTCTTGCTGGTGGATGCAGCCGAAGGGCCCAAGCCCCAGACACGCTTCGTGTTGAAGAAAGCCCTGCAACTGGGCCTGGGGGCGGTAGTGGTGATCAACAAGATGGACCGCAAAGACGCCGAACCCGACCGCACCATCAACCAGACCTTCGACCTGTTCATCGAACTGGGCGCTGACGACCGCCAGGCCGACTTCCCCATCGTGTACGCCAACGCCATCACCGGGCAGGCCGGCTGGGACAAGGAACTGGGGCCAGATTTACAGCCCTTGTTCGAGGCGATCTTGAATTACGTGCCGGCTCCCAAGGTGGACCCGGAAGCCCCCTTACAGATTCTAATCACCAGCCTGGGCTACGATGACTATCGCGGCGTGACGGCCGTGGGCCGGGTGTTCGCCGGCGAGATCCAGGCCGGGCAGGCGTTGGCGCGCATCAAGACCGACGGAACGATCCTGCCGGAGCGGGCCCGCTACCTGTACGTACACCAGGGGCTGGAAAAGATTGAAGTAGAAGCCGCCCAGGCGGGCGAGATCGTGGCCCTGGCCGGGTTGGAAGGCATCGAAATCGGTGAAACCCTGGCCGACCCGGAAAACCCATTACAGCTGCCACCGATCAAAGTCGAAGAGCCTACCGTGCGCATGACCTTTGGGGTCAATTCTTCTCCGTTCTCCGGGCGGGAAGGCAAATGGGGCACGTCGCGCAAGCTGCGTGAGCGCCTGTATTCTGAAATGCGCAACAATGTGGCGTTGCGCGTGGAAGACACCGATTCAGCCGAGACTTTCCTGGTCTCCGGGCGGGGTGAGTTGCACCTGGCCATCCTGATCGAGACCATGCGGCGTGAGGGGTACGAATTCCAGGTCTCCCGGCCGGAGGCCATTTTTATCACCGGCGAGAACGGTGATATTCTGGAGCCTTACGAAGAGTTGCACATTGATACCAGCTCGGACACGGCCGGTACGGTGGTGGAAATGTTGGGGGCGCGTCGCGGGCGGATGGTAGATATGATCAATAACCCGGACAACACAGTGCACTTGACTTACGTGGTGCCCACCCGTGGGCTGTTGGGTTTCCGCTACCAGTTCCTCACGGCAACGCGGGGGATGGGCGTGATGAACACCATCTTCCACGGCTACGGGCCGGTGGCCGGGCCGATCGCTTCCCGCTCGAGCAGCTCGGTAGTGGCCTGGGAGAGCGGCGTGACCTCGAACTATGGCTTGAAAAACGCGGAAGAACGCGCCACGCTGTTCCTGGGACCGGGCATCGACGTTTATGAAGGCATGGTAGTCGGTGAGACCATGCGTACCACGGACCTGGTGGTCAACGTGTGCAAAAAGAAACACCTGACCAATATGCGCTCTTCGAACAAAGACATCGAAGTGCGCCTGACGCCGCCGCGGGATATGAGCCTGGACGAAGCCATCGAATACCTGGCGGACGACGAGCTGCTGGAAGTTACGCCGGCCAGTTTCCGCATCCGCAAACGCATCCTGGACACTGAAGAACGGGGCAAGATGACCAAGAAGGCCAAGGAGGCCCTGGGCGAAGAATAAAGAAGGAGTGGGGTAATAAAATCATGGATACTGGTATTTTTCGGTTGGAAGCGCAAGACCTGACCCTGGTCTTGATCGATTTTCAAGAGCGCCTGTCGGCGGCCATGCCGGCAGGCGTGATGCAAAAAGCGCTGCGTAACGTAGATATCTTGTTGACCGTGGCAGAAGAGCTGTCTATACCCGTCATTACCACCGAGCAGTACCCCAAGGGATTGGGACCGACTATGCCACAAATTCAGGCGCGCTTGAATGGGGAGGCGGCCATTGAAAAAGTGGTTTTTAGCTGCTGCCGGGTAGAAGGCTTTATGAGCGCCTTGCTGGCGACGGGCAGGAAGGAAGTGATCCTGTGTGGGCAGGAAGCCCACGTGTGTGTCTACCAGACTGCCCTGGACCTGCTGGAGCAGGGCTTCAAGGTGTTCGTCGTGGCCGACGCGGTGTGCAGCCGTACCAAGGAAAACTGGAGGCTTAGCCTGGACCTGATGCGCCAGGCCGGCTGCGTGGTCGGCTCAACGGAGATCTTCGCCTTCCAGCTGGTCAATGAGGCTGGCACGGAACGTTTCAAGAAGGTCTCCCGGCTGGTGAAATAGGACCGGCAGAAAAAGAACGCTCCCTGGCGCGTTTGAGAGACGCAGTCGAGGTGTAGAACACGGATAGGTATCCCCTTCCGTGTTTTCGTTATTAATTACTCAGGCTGCCGCCGGGTGGGGGTGGATTTCCGGCGACCCAGGCTTAATAAATTAAAAAAATAACACAAAAAGGTGTTATGATAGACATTAACACATTTTAAGTGGTTACAACGAACATGGAGGAATACACGTGGAATCCCAAGCCCGCCAGATGACCCTTACTGTCTCGGATTACCGCCGGCTAAGCCAGTCGGCCTTGATCGAATACGGCACCGCTCCGGAGCTCGCAGAGACGGTTACCGAAGCCCTGTTGTGGTGTGACGCCCATGGCATCACTTCACACGGCCTGAACATGCTGCCCACCTACCTGGAACGCCTGCATGCCGGCGGGATCAATGGGCAGGTTTCCCCTAAAGTGATCAAACAGCGCGGCGCCGTGGCCGTGATCGACAGCCAGGGCGGGTTTGGCCAGGTGGCGGGTGAGTTTGCCACACGCCTGGCGCTGCAACAGGCCAAAGAGCACGCAGTAGGGTTGGCCTCGGTGCAGAATACCAATCACGGCGGTGCACTGGGATATTACACCGAAATGATCTCTCAGCAAGGTTGTGTCGGTTTCATGGCCCACAACGCCAATGCCACCATGGCGCCTTTCGGCGGCGCGGAGACGGCCCTGGGGACCAACCCTCTCTCCTTTGGTTTCCCGGGCAAGACCTATCCGGTGGTGATCGACATGGCTACCAGCGCAACTGCTAAAGGAAAACTCTACGAGTTAGCCCGAAAAAGTGATACAATCCCTGAAGGGTTGGCGCTCGACGCAAACGGCGAACCGACCACTTCCGTACAGGCAGCCATCAAAGGTATCTTGCTGCCGCTCGGCGGTCCCAAAGGATATTCACTGGCCGTAGCGGTCGAAATGCTGACCGGTGTTCTATCCGGTGGATTGATTTCCAAAGAAATTAAGTCGCTTCATAAAGCAGCGGATCAGGCTCAGGGGTCGTCGATGCTGGTGATTGCCATCGACATCGACGCTTTTATGGAACCTGAGGAGTATCAGGAACGTTTCGCTCGCTTCGAATCTTACCTCAAAGGGACGCGCCCGATGAAGGGTTTTGAGCGTGTCATGCTGCCCGGTGAACGCGAATATGCCATGGCGCAGCAGCGACATGCCAACGGTGTGCCTGTTTTGCAGTCTATTATCGACGACATCCAATCTCATTTGAAGACAAAGCTGTTGTAAAACTAAATACCCTATAGGAGAGACCTGCATGAAGATCGCAATCACTGGCGCAAAAGGTTTGCTTGGACAGGAACTGGCGAAGACCCTGAGCAGCGAACACGAAGTCGTCTGCTTCCCCGGCCATAAAGAGATGGACCTGGCGGATGCCTCGCAAGTGCGGGATTTCGTCGCTACCCATCACCCTGATGCGATTATCCACGCGGCTGCCAAGCGTGATCTCGATCCGTTGGAGACCGATCCCGAATCAGCCTTTCACAACAATTGTGTAGCGACCTATGTGGTGGCATCGGCAGCACGTGAGTTTGGTTGCAGCCTGGTGCACATCAGCACCGATGCCGTCTTCCCGGAAGACCGCAACGAAGCCTATAACGAGTTCGACGAACCTTCGCTGCCGCCCACGATCTACGGGCGCTCCAAGTATGCCGCCGAACTGACCGTCCGCCGCGCCCTGGAAAAACACTATATCGTGCGCCTGCCGTGGATCTTTGGTCGCACCGGTGGGCCGGAGAAGAACTTCCTGGTCAACCTGTATGCCAAAGTGCGGGATGGGAAGAAAACCGTGGCTGCATCCAACCAGCTGACCTCGGTGGTCGCCAGTGTGGACGCGGTCGAAGCCATCCGCCGCATGGTAGTCACACCTCATTATGGCGTGTACCACGTGGCCAGTCCCGAACCGGTGTCGCGCGCCGGGTTCTTGAAGGCCGCACTCGAGTTGGCCGGTAAAGACACCAGCTTTGTAGAAGAAAAGACGGTAGCGCAGATGAACCGGCCGGCAAAACGGGTACACTACGTGGCGCTGCGCTCCTTGCTGTTGGAACCCATGCTGGGCATGACGGTTCCCTCCTGGCGGGAACGGTTGGCAGAGATCATTGCCGATCTGCGCGCCGACGGTTACGTAGACTAAAGGACCAGAAAAATGACCGTGCAACCAGTGATCGATATTTCTCACCCGCTCAAGCCCGGTTTACCCGTCCATCCTGGACTGCTGGGTTTTAGCCTGGATGAGACGCGGAGGATAGCCAAAGGCGATCACGTCAACGTATCCCAGATTCACATGGCGGTGCACACCGGCACCCACCTGGATACGCCTTTCCACTATCTGAATGACGGGTATACCACCTCCGGGCTAGACCTGGGGCGCCTGATCGGGCCGGCCCAGGTAATTGCCGTGGACGCACCTGTGATCCTTCCGGAGCACCTGGAAAAAGCCGGCGTCAGCCGGGAGATCCTGCTGGTCAAGACCAGTCTTTCGGCGCAGGCCGAAATGCCGGAATTCTTCCCGGAATACCCGTATTTCCATGCCGACGCGGCCAGATGGTTGGTGGAGCACGGCGTTCGCTTGCTGGGTGTGGATACGTGGAACCCGGATAAATATCACGACCGGGCTTACCCGTGCCACATGACGCTGTTGGGGGCCGGCACGTTGATTCTGGAATGCCTGCGCCTGTACCAGGTGGAACCGGGTTTCTATACCCTGGTGGCGCTGCCTTTGAAAGTAGAGAACGCCGAGGCCAGCCCGGTGCGAGCCGTGCTGCTGCCGGATGGCGTGTAATTCGCTGCGGATCGATCATGGAGCCTAAAGATCTTCCATCCAAAGGACAGATCGTGGTGGCTGGCCGGGCCTTCGGGCGTTTCGACCCCGAAGGCCCGGACATGCTACGGCGGGCCGGGTATGAGCTGGTCTACCTGCCTGGTAAGAAAGCAGTACGCCAGGAGCTGGTGGATTACTTCCGGGACGCCAATACGGTCGGTCTGGTCGCTTCGGCCGAGCCGATTACGGCAGAAATGCTGGACGCGGCGGTGGGCTTAAAAGTCATCGCCGTGCACGGGGTGGCCAGCCGTCACATCGACGGGGAAGCGGCGCGCCGGCGCGGCATTGTCGTCAAAGCCATTCCAGGGGGAAATGCCGAAGCGGTGGCCGATTTTACCTGGGGGCTGATGCTGGCCGTATTGCGCAAGGTTCACGAAGCGGACCAGCTGGTGCGTTCCAATGCCTGGCGACCGGTGGTGGGCACAGACTTATATGGCAAGACCCTGGCGGTAGTGGGGTTTGGCGCCATCGGCAAGGCCGTGGCGCGGCGGGCCAGCGGCTTCCGCATGAAAGTCATGGTCAGCGACGTGTTGCCCTGGGATGGCGCGGAAGAGAAGATCCGCTTGCGCGGGGCAGAGCTGGACGATATGCTGGTGAACGCCGACATCCTGTCTCTGCACGTGCCGGCCACAGCGGGTAACCGGGAAATGATCGCTGAAAACGAACTGCGCCGCATGAAGTCCAGTGCGGTCTTGATCAACGTTAGCCGCGGGGCGCTGGTGAATGAAGCCGCATTGTGCCGGGCACTGCAAGAAGGCTGGATTGCCGGAGCCGGGCTGGACGTATTTACCAAGGAGCCGCTGCCAGAAGATCACTGCCTGCGCAATGCCCCCAACTGCGTTCTCACGCCGCACGTGGCCGGGCATACAGCCGAAGCGCTGCGCTTTATGGGCATCCAGACGGCCCGTAACATCCTCGAAGCGTTAGAGCCGGGCGGCGCTTAAGCAGCCCGATAGCGCTGCCACAGGCTTTCCAGGGCCTGTTCCAGGCGCAGCCCCAGGGCGGGATTCTCACCACTGGTGACGTCGTCGTCGTTCTCGAAGACGACGTAGGGAACGTTTTTGCCCTGAATCGCGATGGTGTGCGGGTCAGGGGCGGTTAGCTCGAACCAGTCGGTCTCCCGGTATAAGTACTCTAATTTGCGGTCGGGCAGGGCATGTTCCAGGATGCTGTCCGGCCGCTGGGGGTTGAAGCGGCGGCGATTCTTGCGCAAAGATTCTTCCCAGGACACATTAACGTACACTATGGCGCTGCTGGCCAGGATAGGTTGGCTGAGGTGCTCGAACGCGCTGGCGTAGCCGCCGTGTTGCGCGCCGCGAGAGAATTCGATCAGTGTGGTGCGGGGTTGGTCTGGCGCCGGGTCGTCGCGCAACAGTTTATCATATTCCAGGCCGATTCTTTCGATTAATACGTCCCAAAAATAGCGTTGTAGAAAAAAACCATCCGCGGTCGAATGCAGGCGTGGGTGGCCCATGCTTTCCAGGACATCGTCTTCTTCGAACCAGGTCCACAGCATGGGAAAATCGTCGATTTCACGGATGTCCCCCACATGAAAGCGCCGGATTCTATCCTCCAGGCTTAAGTTTTTCAAATAACGGAT
>JAAZNB010000318.1 GCA_012798515.1 Chloroflexota bacterium | reverse complement strand
GTCAAGTCTATCGCCGACCTGGTGGCCGACAAGGTCGAAAACAGCGGTCGCACCGTGTACCTGACCTTCGTGTACCAGCCCGGCAAGCACCCGGTCATGACCATTGCCAACGCCTTGATGGCCATGGTCGGACTGTTGGGAGCGCTGACCGTATTTCTGAGCGCGTTCCTGGTGGTCAATACCATCAACGCCCAAATCAGCCAGCACATCCGCCAGATCGGGGTGATGAAGGCCATCGGAGGACGCACCGAGCAAATCACGGGCATGTACGTCGTGTTGGTCTTGGGCTTCGGGTTGCTGGCCTTGTTGATCGCCATGCCACTCTCGGCATTGGTCTCCACGGGGATGATCAACGCATTGGGGCAATTGATGAACTTCAATACCGGCGGTTTTCGCATCCCCTTCTTGTCGCTGATACTCCAGCTCTTCGTGGCGCTGGTCGTTCCCCTCATCGGGGCGCTGCTGCCGATCTTGCGCGGGGCGCGCATGACCGTGCGGGAGGCCATCAGCAACTACGGATTGGGAGCCGATCATTTTGGAAAGAGCCGCATCGACCGTCTGGTAGAAAAAGTGCAGCTTTTACCGCGCCCCCTGTTGATCTCCCTGCGCAATACGTTCCGGCGCAAGGGCCGCCTGCTGCTGACCCTGTCCACCCTGACCCTGGGCGGGGCGATCTTTATCGCCGTCTTCAACCTGAGAGCCTCGTTCCAGGTGACCATCCAGGAGACCTTTGGATATTTCCTGTCCGACGTCAACCTTTCGCTCAATCGCTACGAGCGCAATGACCACGTCCAATCCATCCTGCAGCAAATCCCAGGCATCAAAGAGACAGAAGCCTGGGGGACGATAACGGGCCAGCTGCTCTCGGATGACCAGCAGACCGGGACGGAGCTCCTCATCTGGGGTCCGCCGGCGGGGTCGCAAATGATCCAGCCTATCATGAAAGCCGGGCGCTGGCTGACGGCGGAAGACGAGAACGCCATGGTGATCGGTAATCACGTCCTGGCCCAACGCCCCGACCTCCAGGTGGGCGACGTGGTCACGGTGCGTATCGATCACAAGGATTACCCCTGGACCATCGTAGGGATCTACCAGATGGCCGGGAACGTGTCCCCGCCCTTTGTCTACGTCAACAACGAGTACCTGAACAATCTACTCAACATCCGCGACCGGGCCGGGAACTACCGCATCGCCATTATTCCCGCGGACGACGCCTCGGAATACCGCATCGCCGAAGAAGTCAAGACGGCCATGGAGAACAATGGTATTCCGGTAGGCTCGGTGACGACCGGAGCCGAATCGCGCCAGCAAACTTCCAGCCAGATCGACATCCTGGTGTACACTTTGATGTTCATGGCAGTGTTGATTGCCCTGGTAGGCGGCCTGGGATTGATGGGCACCATGAGCATGAACGTACTGGAACGCACGCGCGAAATCGGGGTGATGCGCTCGATTGGCGCTTCTAACCTCACCATCTTGCTGATTGTGGTAGTCGAGGGGCTGACCATCGGGTTGATCAGCTGGGGCGTGGGGGCGCTGCTGGCCATCCCCATCAGCCGCGTGTTGAGCGACGTGGTGGGCGTTGCCTTCCTCACCACCCCACTCACCTACGTTTTCTCGTACGGTGGCTTTGTTTTGTGGTTCATTGTTGTGACGGTTCTTTCCAGCCTGGCAAGCATCCTGCCGGCCATGAACGCAGTTCGTTTGACCGTCCGGGACGTATTAGCGTATGAATAATCCCGAGACGATCAATGCAGGTCTATTTTGAGGAGTACAACATGAAACGTTGGGTTCGATCATCAATCTTGGTTGTCTTATCGTTGTTGTTTGTGATCGGCGCAGCCGGCTGCGGCGCGAGCGCGGCTTCCACACAAGCGGCGCAGGAGACCGCTCTTCCCCCGGTAAAAGCCGAGGCGAACGTGGAGTCTGATGCTGTGGTCGTGCCGGTTAACTACGTCAACTTGAGTTTTAGCGGCCAGGGAATCGTCGAAGAAGTCCTCGTCGCCGAAGGCGAACAGGTGCACAAGGACCAGATCATCGCCCGGTTGAAAGGCAGCGAGCAAATGCAGGCCGAGTTATCCAAGGCCAAGATGCAGCTGGTCAGCGCACAGCAGGCCGTGGATGACCTGTACAAGAACGCCGAGGTGGCACGCGCCAACGCCCAGCTGACCGTGGTGAAGGCCCAGGACACGCTCGACGACGCCAAAGAGAAGCGCGAGAGCAAGACCTTCTCGCGCACCGACCAGGAAACGGTGGACATCGCCCGGGCCAACTACGTCATTGCCGAAGATGGCGTTACCCAGGCGGAGATCGTCTACGACCGCTTCGATGGCCTGGGAGAGGATGACCCCATGCGCGCCAACGCCTTCAGCCAGCTGGCACAGGCCCGCCAGACGCGCGACAAGGCCCTTTCCAATTTGAACTGGCTGTTGGGCAAGCCGGACGCACAGGAGATCGCCCTGGCGGACGCCAACGTGGAGGTGGCGCGGGCCAACCTGGACCTGGCGCAGACGAACTACGAAGACGTCAAAGACGGCAAACCCGACCCCGAAGACCTGGCCCTGGCCGAAGCCAACCTGGATGCGGCCAGGAGCGGCGTGGATGCCGCCCAGGCTGCGCTGGACAACCTGGAGCTAAAAGCCCCCTTCGCCGGCGCGGTGATTGTCAACAAGCTCAAGGTGGGTGAGCCTTACATTCTGGGTTCCTCTACGCCTGTGGCCCTGGCCGACCTTTCCGACTGGCGGGTGGAGACCACCGATCTCACCGAGCTGAACGTAATGAACATCGACCGGGAAGCCCCGGTGAAAGTGATCTTCGACGCTATCCCAGACCTGGAACTGACCGGCCAGATCTTACGCATCAAAAGCTACGGTGAAAGCCGCCAGGGCGACATTACCTATACGGCGGTCATCCAGCTGGACCAGCTGGACGAACGGCTGATGTGGAATATGAGCGCCACGGTGATCTTCAGCCGCTAGGGCCCTGGTTTACAAGATTCTGGATTTTGAAACAGGGCCCGGTGGAGGAGGGATTTCCACCGGGCCTTAGCATATATACTTGTGACAAGTGTATGTAGGGAGGGAAAAGAACGTGATCAAGAATTTTTTCTGGAACGAAGCCGAACACCGCTTGAGGATGTTCTGGCGGTTGGCGCTGTATATGCTCATCCTGGGCGTCTTTTTCCTGGCCAGCAATGTGCTGATCGGGTTTGGATTGATCCTGGTTGCCCAGGCGCGGGGTTTGCTCGTGTTGGATGACCCGCAACAGCTTTCGATGGTCCTCACACAGCTGATGGTCGAAGACCCTCTGTTCCAGGCCGCCACCATGGCAGCCACACTGTTCAGCATCTTCGGCGCTACCTGGCTGGCCGGCTTCTTGCTGGACCGCCGGCCGCTCAAAGATTTTGGTTTCCATTTCAACCGGCGCTGGTGGGCCGACCTGGGGTTTGGCATGGCGTTGGGCGCCTTGTTGATGGTGCTGATCTTCGCCACCGAGCTGGCCCTGGGCTGGATACGCGTCACCGGGACCCTGAGCAGCCCGGACGGCGCAGCTTTCTGGCCTTCGATCTTGCAGGGGTTGTTTGGTTTTATCTGCGTGGCCATCTATGAAGAGCTGTTCTCGCGCGGCTACCTGCTGCGCAACCTGGCCGAAGGGCTGCGCCTGCCCGCCTGGGGCAGCCGGGGAGCCCTGATCGTGGCGCTGCTGCTGTCTTCCAGCGTGTTCGGTGCCCTGCACCTGGGCAATCCCAACGCCAGCCTGGTCAGCACAGTCCTGCTGGTTGCAGCCGGCATTTTCCTGGCCCTGGGATACGTGCTCACCGGCGAGCTGGGCATTGCCATGGGCCTGCACCTTACCTGGAACTTCTTCCAGGGGCGGGTATTCGGTTTCCCGGTCAGTGGCACGGCGCCGGGAGCCTCCTTCATCCAGATCCAGCAAGGTGGGCCAGACGTCCTCACCGGTGGGGCCTTTGGGCCGGAAGCCGGGCTGATCGGCCTGGCGGCCATCCTCCTGGGCTGCGGATTGATCCTGGTCTGGGTACGCTGGCAGTACGGCCAGGCAAAGCTGCAAGACAGGCTGGCGGAGTACCAACCGCCGGTCAAACCCGTGCGGGTCGAGGTCATCGAACCCGGACAGGGGTAATCGACCCTTGAGCGATTAAAAATAGAACGGGATGGCGGCGCCGCTCAACGCGGTAGAACTGCCATCCCGTTCATAAGAGTTCGACGGGGGCCTTGCTGAGCGCCGGGGGGACGGTCTCAGGCCGGGCGAGGTTGGTGCCGTTTTTGCAATTCGGCGCGAATATCTTCGGGGGACAGCCCTTTGGCCGCCAGCAGCACCAGGACGTGATAAGTCAAATCGGAGATCTCTTCCACCAGGCGCTGGTTCCCCTGGGCCTTGGCCGCCAGGATAATTTCCATGGCTTCTTCGCCGACTTTTTTGAGGATTTCGTCCTCGCCTTGGGTCAAGAGCCGGTTGGTATAAGAACTTTCCACCGGGTGGTCGCGCCGGTCGCAAATGATCTGGTAAAGCTCGTCGAGTGTCAAAGAAAACCTCCGCTGAGTCAAAAAGAATAAGGTCAGGTAGACCCTATTGTAACGTGAATTCGGGATAAACCGGACAGGAGCCGGCCGGCGCCGGTCATTACCTCAATCCTGCCCGGGAACCGGGTTGTGAAAACAGGTCACCTTACCGGTGTGGCAGGCCGGCCCGGCCGGGTGCACCCGCACCAGCAGGGCATCGCCGTCGCAGTCCAGGCGCAGGTCGACCACCGCCTGGGTATTGCCCGAGGTGGCGCCCTTGTGCCACAGCTCCTGGCGGCTGCGCGACCAGAAATGCGTCTCTCCGCTCTGCAGGGTAAGGCGCAGCGATTCGGCGTTCATGTAAGCCAGCATCAACACCTGTCCGGTGTCCGCGTCCTGTACGATGGCCGGGACCAGGCCGTCGCGGTCATATTTAACCGGCAGGATAGAAGTAGAATTGGTCTCTGGCATGCAAAAATCCTTTACAATAACGAGGTTCGAAAGATCATTACGCAGTTCTGGAGAATGGTTTCTGGGCATTATTGGGGCTGTTTTCACCGCATCCAATCACACCCATTGCCCTTTTCCAGCTTATCCCGCATTTGAGTTATTCCATCAAGGACGTGATCAAACTCTACGATGGAGTACGCCATGAGCACTGAATGGATCGTCCGCCTGGCCCGCCCGGGGGACATTCCCCGCCTGGCCGAACTGTGCGGGCAGTTGGGATATCCTTCTGAAACGGCCCAGGTACAGCAACGTTTTGACCTGATTGCCGCCTCAACGCAGCAGGCCATCCTGGTGGTCGAGCACTCGCGTGACGGGGTCGTCGGCTGGGCCCACGTGCTGCGGCAGTGTTTCCTGGAATCGGATCCCTTCGCCGAATTGGGCGGGCTGGTCGTCTCGGAGCGCCACCGCCGCACAGGCGTGGGCCGGGCCTTGATGGCCGGGGTGGAAGAATGGTGCGCCCAGCAGGGGATCGAATCGATCCGCCTGCGCTCCAACACCATCCGTCACGCGGCCCACCGCTTCTACCAACAAATGGGTTTCACCGTAGAGAAGACGCAGTACACCTTCGTCAAACGCCTCGGGCCGGCCGGGGAAAAGCCATAGGCTCCCCCACCCACAGATCAGGCCACCGGGGCCTCGATGCGCACGGGGATGCCCACTTCTTTAAGGTACTCTTTCAGTTCCGGTACCATCAACTTGCCATCGTGAAACAGCGAGGCCGCCAGGGCAGCGTCTGCCCGGCCCTCACTGAGCACTTCGGCAAAATGAGCCTTCTCACCGGCGCCGCCGGAGGCGATCACCGGGACCGAGACAGTGTCGGCGATAGTGCGCGTCAGGGGAATGTCGTAACCGCCCAGGGTGCCGTCCGTATCCATCGAAGTCAGCAAGATCTCCCCGGCGCCGCGTTCGACGCCCTGCTGGGCCCATTCCACCGCGTCCAGCCCGGTAGGGACGCGCCCGCCGTTGATCACCACCTCCCAGCGCGGCGACCCGTCGGCCTTGCGTCCGGTGAGGCGGGCATCGATGGCCAGGATGATGCACTGGCTCCCAAACCGGTCGGCGCCGGCTTTTAGCAGGTCGGGGTTGTGGACGGCGGCTGAATTGATGCTGACCTTGTCCGCCCCGGCCAACAGCAGCTTGCGCATGTCCTCGACGGTGCGGATACCGCCTCCCACGGTCAGCGGCATGAACACCTGGCGGGCTACCTGGGC
>JAAZNB010000317.1 GCA_012798515.1 Chloroflexota bacterium | reverse complement strand
GTCAAGAAAATCCACCGTATGATCCTGACCGATGGCGGCGGCCAACCGGAATACGTGGAGTACGCCGTACTTACAAAAAGTGGAGAGGAAAGGCTGATTGCCTGGCATAACACGGTCTTGACGGATGACGCCGGAGACAATTCCGGCGTGTTGAGCTCTGGAGAAGACATTACCGAACGCAAGATTGCCGAGATCAAGATCAAAGAATCGGAAGAAAAATATCGCTCTCTGTTCGAGAACGTCCCGGATGGCGTGTACCGGATTGATTCGACCGGGAATTTTATTGCCACCAATCCCGGGTTGGTCAGGATGTTGGGGTACCAGTCTGAGCAGGAATTGCAGGCGGTCAACATATCTGACCTGTTCTATGACGAGCAGGAAAGAAAATCGACCATCGCTTACTTGAGTGAGGGCAGTGACGTCCAAAACGCCGAAATCCGCCTGCGCCAAAAACAGGGACGCCTGATCGTGGTGCTTAACAATGCTATCGCCGTGCGTAACAGCAACCGGGAAGTCCTGTACTACGAAGGCACGCTCACCGATATCACCAAGCTCAAGCAGGCGGAGGCTGAACTGGCCAGCCTGTACCAGATCGAGCAACAGCGGGTCAAACGCCTGTCGACGCTACAGAAGATCACCGGGTTATTGGCCGGCATCCATAGCGAACGCGAGGTGATGGAAATCGTGGCCAGCCAGACCGGGGAATTGGTCGATACCCTATTCTGTGCGGTTTTGAAAATGGATGAAGAGAACGAGGAGTGGACTCTGGTCGCCCAATCTGGCCTGCCGGCCCACAGTGTTGGGGAACAACATATTTATCCGGCTTTGCCGGTTTTACAACAGGTAGCCCAGTCGGAAAAGCCGCTCTTCTTCCTGGATATCGACCGGGACGCAGCCGAACTGCGCCTGCTGGGGCTGCCCCCTGAAGTCCAATCGGTGCACGCTTACCCGATCTCTCAGGAAGGGCGGAGGCTGGGAATTATGGTCCTGGGCAGCCGCACTGCTGCGCCCCCCTCTGGAGGGGAGATTACCGCCCTACACATCCTGGTCGAGAGGGCAGCGGCAGCCCTGGATAACGCCAGGCTGTTCGATGAGATCAATCAAAATTTACAGCGTCTGGCCTCATTACGCTCGATCGACCAGGCAATTACCAGCAGCCTGGATGTTGGTTTTACCCTGGGGATTATCCTGGACCAGGTCGTTGGCCGTTTGAAAGTGGATGCGGCCGACATCTTGCTACTCGACCAGGGCTCGACCAGCTTCCGTTATGGCTCCGGGCGCGGGTTCAAGATGCCCGTTCCCCAGCACATCTTGATCGGTATTGAAAATAACATTGCCGGCCGGGCCGTATATGAACGGCGTACCATCCAGGTGAGCAACCTGGCCGAGGAGCCCTCTGAATATCAAAAGATGCCCCACTTTGCAAAAGAAGGGTTCACCGCCTTGTTTTGTACCCCGTTGATCGCCAAAGGCCAGGTCAAAGGAGTGTTGGAGGTCTTTCATCGCGAACCACTCAAGCCGGCCCCGGATTGGGTGTCCTTCCTGGAGACGTTGGCCGGGCAGGCGGCCATTGCCATCGATAACGCCGAGCTGTTCGCTCACCTGCAACGTTCGAACGCCGATCTCTCGATGGCTTATGAAGCGACCATCCAGGGATGGTCCGACGCGCTCGACCTGCGGGATAAAGAAACCGAGGGCCACACACAGCGGGTGACGGAAATGACCCTGCGGCTGGCCAGCTTGATGGGCTTCGACGAGCGGGCGAGAATCCATATCCGGCGCGGGGCCTTGTTACACGATATCGGCAAGATGGGCATCCCAGACAGCATCTTGTTGAAACCGGGCCCGCTGACGGACGATGAATGGGTGTTCATGCGCAGACACCCCGAGTTTGCCTACGATTTGATCTCTCCCATTGCTTACCTGCGGCCGGCGTTGGACATTCCCTATTGCCATCATGAACGTTGGGATGGCAGCGGCTACCCACGCGGGTTGGCCGGAGAGCAAATCCCCTTGGCGGCGCGCATCTTTGCGATTGTGGACGTATGGGATGCATTGACTTCTGACCGGCCTTACCGCGCGGCCTGGTCGCGACACAAGACCCTGGAGTATATCCGCGAGCACAAGGGCAGCCATTTCGATCCCCGCCTGGTGGACGTGTTCATGGATATGGTCGTGGCAGACGGCGAAGGATGACGGCGCTCGCCTATCCCCACCACTTGGAGAGCTGGCCCTTCGAACGCCTGGGGTGGTCAGCGTAATGGGAAATGTCGTTGAAAAGCATCAGGCGGGCTCGCACCGGATCCTTGAAATCCAGCACATTCAGGCAGGCTGGCGACTGGTCCAGGCGATCCCGATAACCGCGGGCATCAAAGCCCAGCAAGCTGCTGATCAATAAGCGCTGGGTGGCTTTGTGAGAAACGATGACCACGTTCTGTCCCCGGTGTTCCAGGACGATCTCCCGGATCACAGGCAGGGCGCGGGCGATCACGTTGACGCCGGCCTCGCCGCCCTGGGGCGCAAATGTGAACGGATCTTCTTCCCAGGCAGCGTATTCTTCCGGAAATTGAGATTCGACGTCGGCGCGACGCATGCTTTCCCAATGGCCGTGGTTGATCTCGCGCAGCCCATCGCGCTGCATGGGGACCAGCCCGTGTGGCGTAGCCAGGATCGTTGCCGTGTGTATAGTGCGGATCATGGGGCTGCAATAGACGGCCGAGATGGCATCGTCTGCCAGGCGCTCTGCCAGGCGTTGGGCCTGAAAAATCCCCTCGGAAGATAACTCGGCATTGACTGCCCCGGCAAAGCGATCTTCTGCGCTCAGTTGGGTTGCCCCATGGCGCACCATGAAAATACGTGTGGTTGTCTGATTGGTCATGTACTCACCTCAACCTTTATCCGGAACCCTGGCGTCCTCGACGAGGACCTGCTGGAACAATTCCTCGATGTATGCCTGAGTACCCATTTCTGTGCCGTCGAGGCTGGCTGAAGCCGCCCCACAGGCGACTCCCCATCCCAGTGCTACCTGGGGAGAAAGCCCGCCCGCCAGGGCCCATACCAGGCCGCCTACCATGGCGTCGCCTGCCCCGGTGGGATTTCTTTCCAGGACCGGCGGGCTGGCGGCAAACCAGGTAGCCGCCCCGGCGGTGCGTAGCAGCGCCCCGGCCTGGCCGAGCGATATGATTACGTTCTGGGCGCCGATTTGATGCATGCTGTGCGCGGCTGCGGCGGCCTGGGTGAGAGTCTCCAGGGGGAGACCGGTAAGCTGGCGCGCCTCACTGGCGTTAGGCTTGACCATGTCGGGGGACGCCTGGCAGCCCAGGCGCAGCGATTCTCCGCTGGTATCCAGGATTGCCCGCGCCCCGTGGCGGTGGAGCAGGCGGATCACGTCGGCGTAAAAGGAATCAGGCACCCGGGGGGGCAGGCTACCGGCCAACACCCACCAGTCGCCGGCCTGGGCCAGGGCGGCAATTTTATCCAGGAGTTGTGCCTGTTTGTCGGAGTCGACCGGGGGCCCTTTTTCGTTGACCTTTATGTAGTGCCCGGAGGATTGGTCGACGATGCTGACCGTGGTGCGGGTCTCCCCGGGGATCCAGACGAAATCGGTAGCGATGCCCAACGACTTTAACCCATCTTGAAGGATCTCTCCGCTCTTACCGCCCAGAAAGCCCACTGCCGTGCTGGGTGTGTGTAGCGATTGCAGCAGGCGAGAAACGTTGAAGCCTTTCCCGCCAAAGTCGATCCGCTCGTGGCTGGCGCGTAGAACAGTGTCGTATTGAACCTGGGAAACGGTTAATTCACGGTCGACTGCCGGGTTGAGGGTCAGCGTGTAGATCATCCTTACTCCGTGGTGGACTGCCTGGTTTGATTTTTAATTATATACCGGTCTGGCTGCATGGCTTTGTCTGTTACACCGGCCGGCAAAGGGGCGCTGTAACCGTTAAAGCCAAAGCCGTCGGGTATTTCCCAGGGTGATTTCACGTAGTTTCCTATAGACAGGTGAGGGTGATCCGCCAGGGTGCGCAGGGAAGGAAAGGGACAAGGTTGCGCTTGCGCATAGCCGCAGAGGACTCGGCTTGAACAAGCCCGATGGATATCGACGCCAGCAAGAGTTATGGATGAAACCGATGGAAATGAAAGCCTATAGGATGCCGCGCTTGTACCCTTCGGCAACCGCCTGGGCGCGGGAAGAGGCGTGGAGTTTGGCCAGCAGTTCTTGCAGTTTACGTTTGACGGTGCGCTCACTCATGTATAGCTTATTGGCCAGTTCTTCGTTGTTGGCTCCACCGGCCAGCAAGCGCAGCAGCTGGTAATCCTCTTCGTCCAGCCCGGAGGCATCCAGGAGGCGTTTGCGGCCGAGCTGTTCCATGGTGTTGAGGGCCGTGGTCATAAGGTCCTTGCAGATACGGCGTTCCCCATTTTGCACGGCGCGAATGGTATCCACCAGGATTTCGGCCGAGGAATTTTTGAGCAGATAGCCACTCATCCCGGAGCGGATGGCGTCTATGAGGTATTCTTCGTTGTCGTAACTGGTCAGGATGATGATCTTCAGCTCGGGTTGTTGGCGCATCAGGCTGCGCCCCAGCACCAGCCCGTTGGCATCGGCGAGCTTGATATCCAGCAGCACTACGTCGGGGCGCAGCTCGGCGCACTGCGCCAGGGTGGCCGGCCCACCGTCCGACTCGCCAGCTACCTGGATCTCGGCGTATTCGGAAAGCAGGCTGCGGATGCCCTGGCGCACTACCTGGTGATCATCGACGATCAGGATGCGTATGGGGCCCATCGGGGTTCTCCAGGGGCGGACGGGTGTAGGCCAGGCGGATGCTGCGGCGCTGCTCCCAGTGGCCGGAAGGGTCGTCGGGGCCGTCCAGCAGGGGGACGTGCAGGGTGATTTGCGTTCCCTGGCTTGGGGCAGAGCATACTTCCAGTTGGGCCCCAATGCTCAAGGCACGCTCGCGCATGCCGACCAGGCCAAAGGAGGCGTTACCGGCCGGATTAACGCCCTGCGGATCAAAGCCTATGCCGTCGTCCCTGACCGAGAGGATGAGGGTGTTGGGCTGGAAATCGAGGCGCAGCTCGACCTGTCTGGCCTGGGCGTGTATCAAGCAGTTATTGAGGGATTCCTGCACGATGCGGAAGACGGCGATTTCTACGTTGGAGGGCAGGCGGGTAGGGCTGCCATGGAGCTGCATGGAGACCGGTAATCCGTACTGCCGGGAGATAGCGTCCAGGTGAGCGCGGATAGCCGGGTACAGCCCGTGAGTGTTCAACTGGGGTGGATGCAGGTTATTGATCACTTTGCGGTTCTCGGCCTCGATCTGGCGCATCAGCCCTTTGGCCGTCTCCAGGCT
>JAAZNB010000316.1 GCA_012798515.1 Chloroflexota bacterium | reverse complement strand
TTGATCCGGCCGAGACGCCGGGGTAAGGGGAGTTCATAACACCTTCTAGCCGGCCCGGCCGAGCAAGAACGTACTATCCACGGCGCGGCCGCCGGGCTATGATCAAAACTGGGCCGGCTTCTGGGCCCGTAATTCTCACTGTATCAGGTACGTGCAAACATGAAATGCGTGATGATAATCGATGAAGAACTGCCCATTGGCCTGATCGCCAATACCGCCGCCGTGCTGGCCCTCAGTATCGGCGAGAAGATCCCCGGCATTATCGGGGAAGACGTTCACGACCAGGAAGGGGCCATCCACCCGGGGATCACCCAGATTCCCATCCCCCTGCTCAAAGGTAACAAAGCATCGCTGCGCTCGCTGCGCCAGGCAGTGCTGAAAGCCGCCTCGCCCGATCTGTACTACGTAGATTTTTGTGACGCGGCGCAAAAATCCAGGACCTACACCGAATACAAAGAAGCCTTGCAGCGCATTGCCCCCGAGCGCCTGTCCTACCTGGGCATCGCCATCTGCGGGCCCAACAAGCTGGTCAACAACCTGACAGGCAGCATCGGCCTGCTGCGCTAGCCTGCCCGAATTTTGCCCACAGCCGGCATGCTTTATCCTGCCCGGAGGATCGCTCTCCAGGGTACGGCCGGTAGTCGCCCTGTCCTGCGACGCGGACGAGCCGGCGCAAGGCATACCCCCTCCTGCACCTCCTCCATTTTTTCAAGAACAAAAATGGGAGAGGGAAAGACCTACCGGGTCACGCCCGGAGCGAAAGCTTTACTCGTTCTGTGGGCTTCCCCCGTCGGCGTACTGGCGTGGGGTGACGCCCACCAGGGACTTGAAGTGCCGCGTAAAGTGGCTCTGGTCGCTGAAGCCCGTCTCGCAGGCCACCTGGGCCACCGGGTGGCCCTGCGCCAGCAGACGCCTGGCCGCACTGACGCGTTTTTGCAGGCGGTAGGCGTGGGGCGGCAGCCCGTAGACCTCCCGGAAGGTACGCAAAAAATGATAGGGGCTCATGTGTGCCAACCCGGCCAGCTCTTCGAGAGAGACGTTCTCGTACAGGTGCTCCATCAAGAACCGGTACGCCCCGGCCAGGACCTGCTCCCCCCCGGCGGGTGACGGCAGCACGGCCTGCCCGGGGAGACAGGCCAGCAGCGCGGCCCCCAGGGTATGGTAAAGCTGCGACTGCTTCTCCAACAGGTCGCCGGGGCGCGCCATCAGGCGGTACAGGGCAGCAAACTCCTGTCGCAGGCCGGGTACGTGTACCTCCCGGCAGGCAATGCCCGGCTCAGGGCGACCGAACAGCGCCCGGCTGAGGGCTTCCATCAAGGGCTCCTCCACGTAGAACATGTGATAAGTCAGCCCTGTTCCGCCGCCCGGGTTGCAGGCGTGCACCTCGCCGGGCGGGATAAACACCAGGTCCCCGCTCCGCAGGGTCACCAGGCGGTCGTGCAGGTAAGCCTCACTGCTCCCGTTGTGGATCATGCCGATCGAATAGGTATCGTGGGTGTGTTTCTTGAACACCTGCCGGCGATAGCGCGAAAAACGCACCTCGACGTGTTTCAGCTCGGGGATGCGCAGGAAGGCGGCCTGCTCCTGGCTCCGCGCCTGCGTAACGGCCGCCGCCTGTAAGTGGGTCACCATTGCTCCTGGTGGAGCCTGTCTTCCAGGCGGATTTCCACCTGCCTGGCCCGGCTGGCGTTCTCCGCCGGGTATCCCAGGGCAATCGAACAGGGGATCTCGTAATGCTCCGGCAGGCAGAGAAAGCGCTTCATGAAGGCCCGTTCCTCTTCGAAGGGAATGCGTACCACACCAAAGATGCCCTCGGCTGCGGCGGCCACGAGGATGTTCTCCACGCAGCACCAGATCGAAGCCAGGCCGTTGAGCGCTGATAGGCTGTCCGGCCGGAGCAGATCGCCGGGGTAGTAAAAGCAGGGCACGATCAGGCACCCTGCGTTGAGAATCATCGCATACTGCCGCGCAATGCCCTGGATGTACATTTCACGCTGCAATGGGTCGGTCAGCCCCCACTCGTCGACCACCTGCCGGGCTCCCTCCGGGGTGCGCGGGGCGCTGATCTGGCGCACCAGCTCCTCCCGGCGGGCGCGCTCCTGGACGAGGACAAACTCCCACCGGCGCAGGTGATCGTTCGAAGGCGCTTTCAACCCGGCGTCCAGCAGCTTGTGCACGATTTCCGCCGGAACCGGCCGGGCGGCAAAGTCCCGGATCGTCTGGCGTCTGGCAATGGCTTCGTATACGTCCATCCTTCCTCCCTGTTTCACCTTCAAGCCGGCGCGATCAATTCCAGCAGGGCAACGCGCGCCGGCACCGGCTGGTAGACCTTGACGCCGCGCATGGGCAGCGCCATCCCCCGCCCGGCCAGCTCCGCTTGCAGCGTCCGGATAAACACCCCCGGCTGCGCCTTTTCCTCATCCGCCTCCCAGTTGGTCTCCACCCCACAGGTCGGCGAGCCATTCACGCCCAGCACCCCCAGCACTTCGAAACCGTTGCGGCGGTACTGTTCTACCTGGTAGCCCAGCCCGGCTGCCAGCTGCCGGCACACGGCCTGCCCACCGGTCGCCTGCATCCAGGCGGCCACGCGCGTGTCTTCCGCCTCCACGCTGGCGCCCCGGCCGGGTTCCGCCTGGCGGTCCAGGCCCATGCCGAGCAGTTCCGGGCAGGGCATCTGCAGGATACCGATCCCGGCATCCAGCAGTGGCCGGAGCAGGTCGGGGACGGCGCCCGGGAAATGGGCACAGCGGTCGATCTTGGCATTCTGGTTCAAGATGCAGTGAGCCACGAGGAGCACTTTTTTACTTCGTTGGTCGTTGAACATGGGCTTTCCCCGAAGACGTAGGATTGGTCCACAACCCTGCGGCCGGTTTCACCGGCCGCTCTGACCACAAACTCAATGGGAACAGAATAATTTTACCCCCGGACCCCCAGGGGCGGGGAAGGTTTTTCCACCCCTTGCCGGCCGGTAAAAAAAGGTGTACAATATGACCAAAATTATATATCTGGTCAACTGGTATCCACCATTATGAAACTCACCAACCGTCCCATCCGCATCCTCGCTGCCGCTTCCCGGCTGATCGCTCATTATGGCTTCGACAAGACCACCATGGACGATATCGCCCGCGAAGCCGGCGTATCCAAGGGCTCGTTGTACCTGGAATGGCCCGGCAAAGAGCCCCTCCTGCACGCCGTGTTGAATTATGAGATGCAGCGCCTGCTGGCCGACTTTCAGCAACGCATGCAGCAGGACCCGCAAGGCGGGCAGATTGCCAACCTCTACCGGCACGCCCTGCTGGCGCTGCAAGCCAATCCACTGATGTGCGCTCTCTACACGCGCGACAGCCGCGTGCTGGGAGATTTCGTGCGCCGCCAGGACGGCCAGCGTTACGCCAGCCGCATCCTGCTGACCAGGGACGTGGTGGCCCAAATGCAGGCCGCCGGCCTGGTGCGCGCCGACCTGCGCCCTGAGGCCATCGCCTATCTGTTCAGCGTGATCGCGGTTGGTTTTATCCACGTCGGTTCGATCCTGCCCGCGGACCAGCAACCGCCCATGGAGGAAATTGCCGGCGCACTCAGCGCCGTGGTACAGAACGGTTTTGCCGGCCCCGGCGGGGACAGCGCCGCCGGGAAACAGGCCATCCAGGCCCTGGATGCCCTGGTCCGCCGCCAATACCAAAAGGATGAGCAAGCATGAAAAACGACACCATTCACACTGATTTTATCGACGTAGGAGGCCGGCGCATCCATTACTACCACGCCGGGCAAAGCGGCTCCCCGCTGGTGCTGCTGCACGGTGGTGGGGTAGACTCGGCCTGGATCTCGTGGGAAGAGCTGATCGCCCCGCTGGCGGCCGGACACCGCGTGTTGGTCCCCGACCTGCCCGGTTATGGCCAGAGCGACAAACCGGACGTGGCCTATACCCTGGAGTTTTACCTGGAATTTCTGGAGCGCTTTCTAGAGGCCCTGGGAATAACACGGGCCAGCCTGGCCGGGCTGTCGCTGGGCGGCGGCATCGCCCTGGGCTTCACCCTACAACACCCCCACCGGGTCGACAAACTGGTGCTGGTAGATTCCTACGGCCTCCAGTCCAGGCTGGCTTACCACAAGCTCAGCTACCTGTACGTCTTCACCCCGCTCAACGAGCTCTCCTACTGGCTGCTGCGCCGCAACCGCGACCTGTTGCGCCAGAGCCTGCAAGCCAGCATCTACGACCCGGCCAACATCACGCCCCAATTGCTCGACGCAGTCGAGCGTGCCATCCGGGACCCCTTCGCCGGGCGGGCCTTCACGTCCTTTCAACGCAGTGAACTGCGCTGGAACGGGCTGCGCTCCGATTTCAGCTCCCGGCTGCACGAGGTGCACACCCCGACCCTGATCCTGCACGGCGATCACGACGTTACCGTGCCGGTCCAGGACGCCGAACGCGCTCACCAACGCATCGCCGGCTCCCAATACGTGCTGCTGAAGAACCGCCGCCACTGGGCCCTGCGCGATCACCCGGAAGAAATTATCGCCATTCTACTGCGTTTTCTCGGAGAAAACGCAGGGGACGGGGCTTAACCCAGGGCAATTGCATCAAAACACTTGTTCTATGAGATTTGCTATCACCCACCCCTAAATCCCCGCCCTCAAGGGCGGGGACTTTAAAAAGAGTGCGAGATGGCTGTATCTGGCGG
>JAAZNB010000315.1 GCA_012798515.1 Chloroflexota bacterium | reverse complement strand
GGCTGTATCTGGCGGCACAAAATGTGCCGCCAGATACAGCCATCTCGCACTCTTTTTAAAGTCCCCGCCCTTGAGGGCGGGGATTTAGGGGTGGGTGATAGCAAATCTCATAGAACAAGTGTTTTGATGCAATTGCCCTGTGCTTTCAAACAGGGTTTTCCTGTAACCAAGATACAAGCCATGCTATTTTTCACGCAGATAGAGGATCCGGCCCGCCTACGGGCTTGAAGAGATGATTTGAAGAACACCCGGTAGCATAAAGGTAGGGCGAATTGTAATAATCTCTACTTTCACCTATAATGCGTATTAACACGGGCGCCGGAAGTCTGCCCGAATACCAATATGCATCGGGTGGGGGCCAGCCGGTGACAAGGTCAATCTTTCCTGACATGCTTTGGCTATGAAGCTAATTCGAATCCGTACACTCCAGTGGACTGTGGGAGCATTTTGCACCTTACTGGGCACCATGCTCCTGGTGATTCCACACCAGTTCTACATGGTCTTGTCGCACCCATTGAAGTACTGGTTGCCGGTCTGGGGAGTGCTCTTTCTGGGCGCCGGCATCGGCCTGGTAGTCATCGCCGCTGTGACCACCTCGCGCCAGGTAGTCACCATCTTTCATCTGCTGGCCGGCGGACTGTTACTGGTGTTGGCTGCGGGGTCCTATTCGGACCTGGAATGGGTTTATTCCGGGAACTACGTCGTCATTGGGCTGGGCACGATCCTGGCCGGGTTTTTACCGCGCGCCTGGGTGCGCACCCGCTCCCTTCCCGGCCACGTCGACCTGTTGGCCATTGTCATCGGCATGGTGGGGGTTACCAACGGCGTGCTTATCCTGGCCTTCCCAGACCAGTTCAACAGCATGGTCTACCCGGCCTATTATTCCTTTTACATACCGTACGGATTTCTGTTCCTCGGCAGTGGCAGCCTGTTGATCGTCTCACAGTTCCAGCAGATGGATCCTCCCCGCCTCAAGTTCTTGCAATACATTCCCCCACTGTTCGCCGGTCTCGTGTTCTTCTCCTTCATCGCCGCCATTCACGAGCCGTACCTGAACTGGCCCGGTTTCGTCTTCTACGGCGGCTTTGGCGCCGCCATCATCCTGTTACCCTGGGTCAGCGCCAAAATCAATACCTTCTCTCCCCTCTTGCTGCGCACCCGGGTAGCCATGATGCTGGCCGCCGTGGCAGCCCTGCCGCTCATTTTCACCGTGGCCCTGGTCAGCAGCCGTGAAGAGGCCCTGGTCTTGAACCAGGCCATGGAACGCCAGAAAGCCATTGCCAACACGCTGATGAAGAGCCTGAGCAGTTACATCGACCTGCACCGTTCGGCGGTGTTCTCCCTGTCCCGCCGGCCCCAATTGATGGAACTGGACCGCCAGGAACTGCAAGATATCCTCAACCGTTATCACAACACCTTCCCCGAAGTCACCGCCTTCAGCCTGTACACTGAAGACGGCCAGCTCTACCTGAGCAGCAGCCCGGGTCAGGTCAGGAATTCTTTGGCCGGCCAACCGGTCTACGACAATGCACGAGCCACCCTGCAACCCTCCCTGGACATCGACACCTCACCGGCCTCGAAAGAAAAGGAATTCATCTTCGCCGCGCCAGCCCAGGCGCTGAACGGAGCGTTCAGTGGACTGGTGGTGGTCAGCATCCCCACCCGGCAAATCGCTGATTTCCTGGAAGAACAGTCTGCCGGGGTGGAAGACCTGGTATACCTGGTCGACAAGCAGGGTAAGGCCATCGCTCACCCACGGTATGACCAGGAGAACAGCTTTACCGACCTGTCCGCACAGGAACCGGTGTCTTCGATATTGGCCACGCAAAGCAGCAATGGCTCTTTTACCTTCCAGCCGGCAGACAGTGAAAGGCTGGTCGGATATTCGCAACAGCCAGAGACGGGCTGGATGATCGTGGTCGAAGACCCATCCTCACGCTCTCTGAGCGGCGTCTATGCCGGGCGCAATCTGGCCGCCCTGATCTTGAGCGGCGTACTCATCGTGACCGCCGGCCTGGGTTTTGCCCTGGCCAGCTGGCTGACCGGCCCCCTGGGCGCCCTGGCCTACGCGGCCCAGGAACTGGCCGCCGGGAACCCGTCTGTGCCCTTGCCCCAAAGCCTCATCACCGAGATCAACCAGCTGGCGACCGTCTTTGGCCAGATGCGTGACGGCCTGACGGCGCGCACCACCGAACGCGACCAGGTAGAACAGGCCTTGCGCGCCAGCGAACTCCTGTTCCGCACCCTGGCAGACACGACCTCGGCCGCCATCTTCATCGTACAGGACGGCCAGATCATTTTCGCCAACCCGTCTGCCGGGACGATCACAGGCTACAAAACGGCCCAGTTGATCGACATGGAATTTTCACGCCTGGCCCACCTCGACGACCGCCCCTACATGGAACAGTACAACGACCCCCAGGCCGTAGAAGTCAACCTCAACCGCCACGAGCTGCGCCTGATCACGCGGGAGGGTGAGATCCGCTGGATCGACCTTTCGGTGGGCAAGATCCTCATGCACGAGCATACCGCCTGGGTCTTTACCGCGTTTGACATTACCGAAAGGAACCAGGCCGAAAGAGCGTTGCGCAAAGCCAAGGCCGAGCTGGAAGATCGGGTCAAGGAACGCACCGCCGAATTGCAGGCAGCCGTCCAACGCCTGGAAACCGTGTTGGCCAACCTGCCCGTTGGCGTCTGGATTGCCGACGCCACCGGGCGCATCATCCAGACTAACCGCATGGCCAACGTGGTGTGGGGCGGCGACGTTCCGCTTTCGAACCACATCCACGATTACAAAGCCTATAAAGGTTGGTGGGCTAACACGGGCCAGCAGCTCAAGCCAGAAGATTGGGCCCTGGCGCGCGCCATTACCCAGGGAGAAACATCTTTCGGCAACGTGATCGACATCCTGCGCTTCGATGGCCAGGTGGGCACGCTGTTGAACTCCGCCGCGCCCATCCACGACGAACGCCATCACATCGTAGGTGCCGTAGCAGTCTCCCAGGACATTACCCAGCAACGCCGCCTGGAACAACAGGCGCAGCAGGCCGCGGCCGAAGCGCAGCTGCGCGCCGAAGAGATCAATACCATCATCAACGCCATGGCCGAAGCGGTGATCATTTACGGCGCCCAGGGCGAGATCGTCCGCGTCAACCCGGCGGCAGTCGAAACCTTTGGTTTCGACCCCACCAGTGAGACTTTTCCTCAGGCGGCCAGTGAATTGAACATCCTGTACCACGACGGGCGCATGGTCGCATCCGCCGACCTGCCCTCCAACCGTGCCCTGGCCGGCAGCATCGTGCGGGGCGAACGCTATCACATCACCAGCAAAACGGGCCGCGAATTCGTCATCCTGGTCTCGGCCTCCCCCCTGTACAAAGACGGCCAGATCAACGGCGCCGTGGCCATCTGGCACGACGTCACCGACCGCGAACACCTCCTGGATCTGCTCCAGTTCGAACAGGCCCGTTTCAAGGCCATTATCGAGAATGCGCCCGAAGGGATCATCCTGGTCGACAAGACTGCCAAAATCGTACTGGCCAACCTGGTGGCAGAACGTTTGCTGGCCCGCCCCATCCCTTACGACCAGGACTATCACAGCCTGGCGCAGTTGCAGCTGTGTGATGCAGACGGGACCTATTACGATCCTTCTCAGCTGCCCTTCACGCGTTCGGTGTTGGAGGGAAAATCGTTCACCAACGTCGAGATGGCCATCCGCTGGCCGGATGGCCAGCAGCATTCCCTGCTGATGAACACCACGCCCATCTTCGACGCCGCCGGGGCCATATCAGGCGCCATCGCTGTCTTCCAGGACGTCACCGAGCGGCTACGCGCCGCCGAAGAAATAGCCCGCACCGCCACCCAGATCGAAGTCCAACACCGCCTCTCCCAACAAAGGGACGAAGAGCGGGCCCAGATCGCCCGAGACCTGCACGATGGCCCCGTCCAGGAGCTGATCGCCCTCACCTTCGACCTCAGCGACCTGCGCGACATGACCCGCGAATCGGGCCTGCTCTCTAAAATAGCAGATATGAACGCCTTCATCCAGCGCCAGATCCGCAACCTGCGCGAATACAGTAGCGAGCTGCGCCCGCCCTCCCTGGTCCACTTCGGCCTGGAAAAGGCCATCCGCTCTCACGCCGAAAAATTCCAGGAGACTCATCCCGGTATCCGCGTTTACCTAAACCTGATGCCCGACGCACACCTCGTGCAGAGCGATGTGCGTACGGCCTTGTTCCGTATCTACCAGGAATCCTTGAACAATATCCTGCGCCATTCGCAGGCCAAACAGGTATGGATCCGCCTGTCTTTGGAAGATACGCAAATTGTGCTGGAGATCCACGACGACGGCTGTGGTTTCAAGATGCCGGATAACTGGATCGAACTGGTCCGCGAAGGCCACCTGGGCCTGGTGGGCGCCAAAGAACGCGCCGAGGCGGTGGGCGGCCGGCTGGAGGTGACCTCCAACCCTGACGCCGGTACGACCCTGCAGGTCATTGTCCCCTGGGAAAAGCCGGCCTGAGCACCGGATTTAAAAAACAGACAGTGGCGCCAGATCGACGTCCCTGCCTGTGAATCGTCTACACCGGTAGAACGGCGTTATACCAACACGACGTCCACCCGGCGAGATTGAGTGACCGAATAATACACGCCCTCGGCGATATTCCTGGCCAGCAAGGCCGCACCGTTGCGGGGCAGGCGGGGTTGGGTGTCCGTTTCCAACACGATCGGGTCATCGAAGGTGTCCGGTTCTACGATGGTTACCTTGATCCCCAGCTGGGTCAGTTCCCGGCGCAGCGAGGCTGGCAAGCTGTTCGCCGAAGCCACGACGCCCGGCTGCCCGGACAGGGCTTTGCCCATGTCTCCGGCGCGCACGTTGATGATGTGCCCTTTGCCGTGGTCTTTCATCCGGCAGATGATTTCGCCGGCGCAGCCGGCCAGCAGGGCGCGAGTGTCAGTTTTTCCGGCCGCAGACGCCTGTCCTTCGACGGCCAGGTCGACGTTATTGACCAGGATGTCGATACTGCCCAGGTAACCTTCGACTTCGTCGACAATCTGCTCGACGTCATCCACCGAGCAGGCTTTAACCGCCACACCGATGGCCTCTCCCCCCGAGTTGCGAATCGCCTGCACAGTACGCTGGAAATCCTGCTCGTGCCGGCCCAAGATCAATACTGTGGCGCCGCGTGACGCCAGTAAGAGCGCAGTGGCCCGCACAACTGCGGATGCGCCACCGATAACGGCTACTCCTTTTCCTTGAACACTTTCCGGTAAGCTATTTAACCGGTATTGATTTTTCGTTGTTGTTGTCATCATGTTTCCCTCTAAGTATAAAAATTGCGTAACCATTCACCCCCAAAATCGAAGAACCTTTCTTCTCAGGCTGAGTAGTTACAAAATTGCCTTTTCGAATTACCCACCCAACCGCAAAAGTCTCCATTTACCTGTGAGACCGGTCATTCCATATACGCCTGACCCCATCACACCCCAGGTGCAGGGCGGATAGGAACTCACTCCGTATTTGTTTGGGGAGTTGCTCAAAATGTTGTTAAAACAATAGGACGAGTATATAAGAAGCACATTAAGATCTATATGGGGAAGATCCCCAGTGAGGGCGTAGGGATTCCCCCACCATCCTTGCTGCCATGCTTCATACCCCCAGTACACACAACCTTCCTTGTCTCAGTCGATCACTTCCTGCCTGGTAACCAGGGCTGCCTTCATATCCGCCGCCTGTTCGAAAATAAAATCCGGGCGGTAATCTAACATTTCCTGGCGGGTCCGGGAGCCCCACAGCGCCGCACCGGTCAGCGCTCCCGCGGCCCGGCCGGCCTGCAAATCGGTCATAGCATCCCCCACCATGATTGTCTCGGCCGGGTCCACGCCCAGGCGCTGGCAGGCGACCCACACCGGTTCGGGGTCGGGCTTGACCCGCTTCACGTCGCTGGCCGTGATCCACTGCTCGATGTAGGCGTCGATATTCAGCCCCTGCCGGGTCAGCCTGGATTCTTCGCAGGTTTGCGAGGTGACCACCGCCAGATGCAACCCGGCTGCCCGGAGCGCTTCCAGTGCGGCCAGCACGCCGGGATAAATCTCCAACAAGGGATGGTACGCCAGCAAGTTACGCCGCATCAGGTCGGCAATGGCATCCAGCTCACCCGGGTGGCAATAACGCGCCAGGAAGTCCCGCGTAGGCGTCATGCTGATTCCGTCCAGCTCTTGTTCTTCCAGGTGCAGCCCCAGGCCGTCCACCAGGGTATGGTCGAGAGCCTTCATACACCACGCCCGGCTGTCCGCCAGTGTCCTGTCCAGGTCCAGTAGGACCGCTTTAATTTCAGGTTGTGCCAAAGCCATATACCATCCAAATCTCTGGGTAGATTATAACCGCCCAGACCGGGATTGGTGTGATAAATTTGCATTAACGATCATCCCTGGGCGTTTAATGGATCCGGTTTTTGTTAATATATTCCGGCCCCAGCTCACCCGTCGCGGTCGTCGTGTAGGGCCTCTTCGACCACTTCTAACAGGTCCAGGGCATGTTGGCAGGTGTTGAAACGCGCCGACACGTCCCGGTGGGCGTTTTCGCCCATGCGCTCGACGGTCTCGCGGTTGGCTGCGTCTCCCACCCAGCGGATTGCCGCGGCGAAGCTTTCCGGAGAACCCTCCACGATCAGGCCCGTCTCGCCGTGGCGAATGTGGTCCCGCACGCCCAAGACCCGGTTGACAATGGTCGGCTTTTTGAGCCACATGGCGTTGAGGTAGGTCTGCTGCCCGGCCGCACGGCGCAGACCGGTGCGGATGGGCACCACGACCATCTCCGCGGCGCACAAGAGCTGCATAAAACGTTCGTGCGGCACCGGGCCGGCCTCCAGGTTGTCGGGCAGGTCGTCTCGCCCCTCCAGGCGGCCGGAGGCGATGATAAACCGGCGTTCGGGTAACAGGCGCGCCGTCTCGACCAGCGCATCGTAGTCGCGAAAGGCGTTGCCGCCCGAAAAGACGTAGCCGCCGGAGGAGACCGGCCGGCAGTCCTGCTCCTTCAAGGTGTAGGTAAACGGTGTGAACCGCACCTTCTCCGGGACCACACCCCACAAACGAGGAAAAACTTCCAGCTCCTCGGACGAATACACTGCATAACGCAAGATGGCCCGGTCGATCCAGCGCACCAGCCATTTCTCCAGGCGCCCGCGCAGCCCCGAGTTGGGTTCCCACATCTCACCGCTCAATACCACGCTGGCGCGCCAGCGGCGGGGCAGCCAGGCGGCCGCAGCAATCGCCATCAACTCCGGCTTCCAGCGGCCGCGGGAACTGCCCAGCAGTACGTATTCTTCCTGCAGCATGGCCCGCAAAACGGCTCCAAAGATGCGCAGCTGGTCACGCCGGCTGTATCCCACCACAGGCCGGAAGCGAGGCACCTGTACCAGCCTGGCTTGCGCCGCAAACGCCGGCTCAACCATCAGATAACCTAAAGTGGTGGCAAATGATTTCCGATCTTTCAATTGCATTCCTACCGTTTCAATCTACAGCGGGCTTTTCCGCCCCACACATTCCCCCCTCTGGTTCCCGCCGTATGACCAGCAGCCCCCTCTTGACTCACCGCTGCCCATTATAACCGGAGAAGGTTAAATCCGCCTGAGTAGGGAGCCGGGCGCTTTTCACAGGCCTGGCCAGGGTAAACGCATCTAAATTGCCAGATGCATTTGCGGACTTTTGCCACTCCCCCCGGCCCCCTCTCCGCGGCCAAAAGCGCCGCGCAGAGGGGGAGAAAAGATTTTTCTGCGAGATGGCTGTATCTGGCGACACAAAATGTGTCGCCAGATACAGCCATCTCGCACTCTTTTTAAAGTCCCCGCCCTTGAGGGCGGGGATTTAGGGGTGGGTGATAGCAAATCTCATAGAACAAGTGTTTTGATGCAATTGCCCTGCAGGCCTGGCCAAGAACAGCGGACAAAATCCGCTCTATCTGGCATAATAAGGGGATAACCTTACCCTGCGGAGAGCTTAGCATGATCAAACTTGCCGTCGTCGGCCTGGGCGACATCGCCCATAAAGGCTATCTTCCCTTATTATCCGGCTGGGAAGGCACCCAACTGATGTTCTGTACGCGCAGCCAGTCACGCCTGGATCAGGCCATGCAGCGTTTCCGGGTCCAGCAAGGCACCACGGACCTGGACGAGCTGATCGCCTGGCAGCCACAAGCCGCCCTGGTGTTGACCGCCACGGTCTCTCATTTTGAGATCACCCACAAGTTGTTACAGGCCGGCATCGACGTGCTGGTCGAGAAGCCCGCCACCATGCACGCCAGCCAGACGCGCACCCTGGCCGAGACGGCCGACGCCTACGGGCGCATCCTCATGGTGGGGTTCAACCGGCGCTACGCTCCCCTGGCCCAGCGCGCCCGGTCCGTGTGGGGAGAGCGCCCGGTGGACATGGCTATCTTCGAACGCCACCGCGCCACCCTGCTCCACCCGGATACCCGAGCCCACATGGTCGAAGATTGCATCCATCTGGTGGACATGTTGCGCTACCTATGCGGCGAAGCCCGGGCTGTGCATACGTCTTCGTACGAGGCAGACGGCAAATTCGTCCATGGGACCAGCGTGCTGGAAATGGACAATCACGCCACCATCCTCCTGCAATCCAGCCAGCGCGCCGGCCAGTGGCTCGAACGCTACACTCTGCATGGGGCAAGCGCCACGCTGACGTTGGAAGCCTTTTCCGAGCTCAAACTGCTGGAAAAAGGCTGCGAACAGATATGGCGCGAGCCCTATTCCAGCAGCTGGGAAACTAACCTCAAGGGGCGCGGTTTTCAGGGCGAGATCCAGCACTTCCTGGAGCACATCCAATCCCGGGAACAACCTCTGACCTCTGCCTGGGATTCGGTCAAGACGCAAGAGCTGGTCGAAGCCCTGCTCCGGGTACAGGAACAGACGGGCGGGTAGAAGCCGGTCAGCGTCCCCGCCCGTCTGTTTCCAGGCGGCGCAGCGCCGAGCGGGCCGCGTGGTAGCCGCACATGCCGTGCACGCCCCCGCCCGGCGGGGTAGAAGAGGAGCATAGGTACACACGTGGGTCCGGCGTGCTATACGGGTCCCAGCGCAGCGCCGGGCGGGCAAAATGCTGCCCCAGGTCTTGCACCCCCGCGTTGATGTCTCCCCCCACGTAGTTGGGGTTATAACCTTCCATCTCACGGGCGTTGAACGTGTGACGCGCCAGGATGCGGCTACGGAAGCCGGGAGCAAACCGCTCGATCTGCTCCTCGATCAGGTCGCTCATATCAGCCACCGAGCCGGCCGGCGTGTGGCAGTAAGCCCACAGCGTGTGGCGCCCCTGTGGGGCGCGTTGGGGATCGAACAGGCTGGGTTGGGCCAGGAGCACAAACGGGCGCCGGGGCAGGTGGCCTTGCCACACCGCTTGCTCCGCCTGGGCAATTTCCTCCCAGGTTCCCCCCAGATGGAGCGTGCCCGCCCGGGAACAGGCGGCCGCTTTCCAGGGCACCGGCGCGTCCAAAGCGAAATCCATCTTGAAGACGCCCACGCCATAACGATAGTTTTGCAGGCTGCGGCGATACGTGCCCGGAAAATCGACGTCCTGGATGCGCACCAGCTGGTGTGGCGTCAGGTCGAACAGCACTGCCCGGGCCGGCGGCAGGTCGGCCAGGGCAGTGACCATTCTCCCGGTGAGAATCTCCCCTCCCATTTCTTCCAGGCAGGCCAGCATAGCCGTGATGATACGCTGCGAGCCCCCCTGGGCCACCGGCCAGCCAACGGCGTGGCCGAGCAGGCCCAACAGGATGCCAAAGGCGGCCGTTCCCGGCTGTTCCAGCGGCAGCATGGCGTGCGCCGACAGCCCGGCCATCAAGGCGCGCGCCCGCTCCCCGCGGAAATGGGTGCGGATCAAAAGGCTGGCCGGGAGCACGCCCCGCAACCCAAAGCGGGCCAGCAGGTCCAGGCGCCGGGGTGGGCGCAGGCTGCTCAACAGTTCACTCACCAGCGCTTGCCAGTGCGCCATCCATGGCAGCATCAGCGCCTGGTAAGCCTGCCCATCCCGGCCCAGCGTACGGGCCGTGTGCACCACCGAACGCTCCAGCAGTACGGCCGTACCGTCATCCAGGGGGTGCGCCAGAGGGACGCCCGGGTGGACCCAATGCAGGCCGTAGTCCTGGAACGGCAGCCCGCGGAAGAACGGCGAGGCCATGCCCAAAGGGAAAACTGCCGCACATACGTCGTGCCGGTAGCCTGGGAGGGTCAGGGGCAGCGAACGCACCCCACCCCCCGGCGTCTCTTTGCCTTCCAGGACCAACACGGAACGGCCGTCACGCGCCAGTGTGATGGCCGCTGCCAGGCCGTTGGGCCCGGATCCCACGATCACGGCGTCATACCTTTTCTGGGTCATCCTTTACACTCTCTGCTGCGGGCCACAGAAATCCCGGGGAAATGGGGCGCAACTCTTCGCGCCCAGCTTTCTTCTACTCCCCGCCCTGCCTACCAGGGTACACTGGCTCTGGCCGGCTGGCAAGCGGGAAAAGCCCCACGGACTGAAGAATTGGGGGTGTTGGGCGGGCAGGCGCGATTACAGAATCGAAACCAGCGGGTGGATTCCTGCCAGTGACTCGCCAAATTGCGGTAAAATCAGCCCTGATAGGGTGATCAGGTCCCTATCGCGGAGGAACTCATGAAATACAACATCGTCAGCGGCTTGTTGGCGCTTGCACTCGTTTTGACACTGGTCCTCAGCGCCGGCCCGGCCACGCCAGCCTCGGCCGCTTTTGCTGCCACCTCGCAGCCCAGCCGCACTGCCACGCTCACACCGCGCGCCTCAGCCACGGCCACCGCCACGCGGGCCACTGAGAAAGCCACCCAGACGGTGCAGCCCTCGACTACGCCCACCGCCACGGCGACTCCCACGGCTACGGCCACGAAACCCACGCTGGGGGAAGTAACCCGCCTGCGGGAGATCAACGAACACACCCTTTTCCTGGAATTCTCGCCCGATGGCCAGACCCTGCTGACCGGCTCTTTGATCCGCAAACCACGCATCTGGGACGTGGCCAGCGGAGAGCTACTCAAGACCCTGGAGGGCCACGAAGGCACCCTGTGGGATGCCACCTTCTCC
>JAAZNB010000029.1 GCA_012798515.1 Chloroflexota bacterium | reverse complement strand
GGACTTTTGCCACTCCCCCCGGCCCCCTCTCCGCGGCCAAAAGCGCCGCGCAGAGGGGGAGAAAAGATTTTTCTGCGAGATGGCTGTATCTGGCGGCACAAAATGTGCCGCCAGATACAGCCATCTCGCACTCTTTTTAAAGTCCCAATTGCCCTGTGAAGAGGCACCCGGGGTATCCACAAAGCGAGACCAGGCCGCAACGTGCGTCCTGGTCTCTTTGCGCTTCCCTTACCGATAAAAATTTCTACCGTTAAATCTACCGCTAAACTTCAAGCCCTAAATCATCACCCTACCGGTAAAGTGTGGTACCCATAAAATTGCATGCCTACAGATAAGCTGGTTGCTACCGTTAATTCATGCTCATCTGGTGATGATAAGGAGTCTTGGCTACACCGTTGGGCCGGCTGCCGTTGGCCGGCGCCGACGCCTGAGAAGCTTCGCCCTGCTCTGGCGCCTGTTCCAGGTGGAACTGGCCGACGGCCGATTGCAGCAGGTTGGCCATTTCGAGGAGCATCTGGGCCGAGGCGTTCAGCTCCTCAACCTGGGCGCTCATCTCCTCCGCCGAGGCGGAAACTTCTTCCACGGCGGCGGCGTTCTCTTCGCTCACCGAGGCGATGTTTTCCACCGACTGGGTGATCTCGGTCGATCCGGCGGCCATCTCTTCGGTGGCGGCAGTGTTTTCTTCGACCACCGCCGAGACCGAGTCCATGGCGGCGACCAGTTCGTTGAAGGCCGCCGAGGCTTCCTGGGCAATGGTGACCGACTCGTTGCCCGAGCGGTAGACCATGTCGGAGGTATCCAGGATGCTCTTCAGCGCTTCTCCAGACTGGTGAGCCCGCAGGACGCCGTCTTCCACTTCCACGATGCCCGTGTCCATTGAAGCCACCGCTTCGTTGACTGCGGCCTGGATGTCGCGCACCAGGTTGCTGATTTCTTTGGTCGATGCGCCAGAGCGCTCGGCAAGCTTGCGCACTTCGTCGGCCACCACGGCAAAGCCTTTACCGTGCTCCCCAGCCCGGGCAGCTTCGATGGCCGCATTGAGCGCCAGGAGGTTGGTCTGCGAAGCGATATCTTCGATGGTCTCCACGATCAGTCCGATCTGTTCCGAGCGGGTGCCCATGGCGCGTACTTTCTCGGCCGATTCGCCCACCCGGTTGCGGATGTTCTCCATGGCGGCGATGGTGTTTTCCACCGTCTCGGCGCCGGTGCGAGAGACCTGGGCCGATGCCGCCCCGCCTTCGGCGATCTTGTGAGCCGAGCTGGTCAGGTGCTCCATCGAGTCGGTCAGCTGGGCGGTGATCTGCGAGGCCCGCCCGACGGCCTGGGCCTGTTCCTGCGCTCCATGGGCCACCCCATCGATGGCGCGGGACATCTGTTCCACCGAAGCCGCCGTGCGGGTGGCCGATTCGGTCTGCTGGTTGGAGCCCTGGGCCACCTGCTGGATGGTCACGGCGATCTGCGAGGTCGCCTGGGCTGCCTGGTCGGCTGCGGATGCCATCTGAGAGGAAGAGTAGCTCAGCTGCCTGGCCTGTTCGGACACTTTCTGCACCATACTGCGCAGGTTGAAGATCATGGACTGGAAGGCATTGCCCAACTCGTCCTTCTCGGAATTCGGGTGAACTTCCACTGCCAGGTCGCCGTCGGCGATGCGATTGGCCACGTTGGCCATGACCTGCAGGTAATCGTTGATCATGCGGCCGAACGCGGCGCCCATCTGGCCCAGTTCGTCCTTGCGGTTGACGAAGGTGGCGTACTCCCTATCCCTGGCGTCGGCGTCTCGCAGCAGGTCGCCCTGCGAAATACGCTCGGTCATGTTCTTCAGGGTGGCGATGGGCCGGGTGATGCTGTTGGTGATCACGCCCGCCGTGGCCAGGCTGCCCAGGATGGTCAGGGCGATCACCACGATCAGCATGGTGCGGGTGGTGGAGACCAGGTCTGACGTCGAGACCGAAGCCGTGTTGAAATCGGTTTCCACATCCTTGGAGATGCCCTGGGCCAGGTCGTAGATCTGCGGGCCGGCCGTGGCCAGGACGCCGTCGTACAGCTCGTTCTGTTGGATCAGATCGTTGTGGATACTGTTGAAGGTGAGCGAATACTGGTCCAGCAGGTTGCCCAAGGGCCGGATCTCGGCCAACAGGGCCGAGTCTCCACCGGCCGCGGCCATCAGGCGGTTGACGTCGCTCTTGGCCTGGCGGTAATTCTGGCTGAAGGTTTCGGCGTACTGCTCGTCGCCGTCGACCATGTAGCGGTTGGCGTC
>JAAZNB010000314.1 GCA_012798515.1 Chloroflexota bacterium | reverse complement strand
GATAGCCTGCGCGACGCCAAGGAAGCTGTGGTGCGCATCGTCACGCAAGGTGCCTTCAAGTATCCTGATTTCGGCACTTTCGAAGAGACTTCTTCCGGCAGCGGGTTTGTCATCGACCCCAGCGGGATTGCCGTGACCAACAATCACGTGGTGACGGGGGCGGCCGTGGTAGAGGTGTATTTCAGCGGCGACCCGGAGCCCAAGCGAGCCAAGGTGTTGGGGGTGTCGGAGTGCTCTGACCTGGCGGTGATCGACATCGACGGCGACGGGTATCCCTACCTGAGCTGGTACACCGACCCGATCGAGCTGGGCCTGGAAGTCTACTCGCTGGGCTACCCCCTGGGCGATCCCGAGTTTACCCAGCACAAGGGCAACATCTCCAAAGAATCGGCCAGCGTATCCATGACGCGCACCGACGTGGATAACGTCGTGGAGCACGACGCCCAGATCAACCCGGGCAATTCCGGCGGCCCGCTGGTCACGGACGACGCCAGGGTGGTGGGCGTCAACTATGCCCTGAACACCGAATCCAACCAATATTTTGCCATCACCTACGCCGAGGCCAAGGACATCCTGAACAAGCTGGAAAAGGACCAGAACGTGCTCTCCATCGGCATCAACGGCGACGCCTTCGTGACTGAGGATGGTTTCTCCGGCATCTGGGTCTACTCGGTCGACTCCGGCTCTCCGGCTGACAAGGCCGGTGTGCAGGCTGGCGACATCCTGGAAGAGATGGAAGGCATCACCCTGGCCAAGAACGGCACTATGGCCGAGTACTGCGACATCCTGCGCGGAAAGTCTGACAACGCCACATTGGCGGTGCAGGTGGTGCGCTACGACACGGGTGAGGTGCTCGAAGGCCAGGTGAACGGCCGTGAGCTGGAGGTGGTCGGTATGGTCACCTTCGGCGACGATAGCAGCGGTGATAGCAGCGGCGAGGGCACTGATCAGTCAGGCGCCGAGGGCACCGACAACACCGGCGAGGAAGGGGACACGGTCAACGGGCAGGAGCCTTATTACACCGAGGAGTTCGATGGCGACCTGACCAACTGGCAGACCTGGGTGGTGGCCGGCGACAGTGCCAAGGACTACGCCGAGGTGGTGACCGACCGGCTCAAGTTCGAGCTGCCCAACCCGGAGACCTACGCCTATGTGGAGAATGTGGCATTCTCGTACCCGGACGTGTACGTGGAGGCCGACGTAGACACCATTCGCGGCGGCGATAACGCCTTCGCCCTGTTCTGCCGCGGCTCGTCCGACGGCTGGTACGAGTTCCGCGTCCACACGGTGGGCCAGTATGCCGGCTCGTGGGAGATCTACCGCTTCGATGCCAACCTGCGGGCGCAGGGCAAAGTGCCTTACGTGCGCCTGATCAACAATGAGCGGGTCTTCTCGACGGACATCGTGGGCGGGTACAAGAAGAACAACTTCGGTATGCTGTGCACGGGCAACGAGCTGCACCTGTACATCAACGGCATCGAGCAGGCTCAGCCGAATGGCAAGATTATCACCGATAACACGTTGAGTGAGGGCACGGTCGGGATGGGGGTGATGTCCTTCAGCCATGGTACGGTGGACATGGAAGTGGAGCGTTACTCGATCCTGCAACCGTAGGCCGTTTGCAGGCATGGGATGTCAGCGCCCGGCGGGTCATGCCCGCCGGGCGTGAGATACTTCATTTAGCAGGTTGGTCTTCCATATCATGCCCCGATAGGGGTAAAAATGGCCAATTTTATTTAGCAGGTCGGGCTTCCATATCATGCCCCGTAGGGGTACGCCCGACCGAACATGGCCGGCAAAGGATGCCGGCTTGCCCGTGCCACCTCGGGCATACCCCGATGATCCGCTCGGGAGCGTGAAAGTTGGCTATCGCTCCTGGCGCGGGCCGGCCGGGGCGCCGGGGCAGCCATCCTCCGCCACAGAGGAGCATGTTTTGCCAGATCGCTCTAGCCAACCTACGCCGGGTTGGTCTTCCCCAGGCCGCAGAACAGCCCCCACCTGCACCTCCCCCATTTTCAAGAACAAAAATGGGGGAGGAAAACTATGCCCGACCGAACACGGCCGGCCAGGGATGCCGGCTTACCCGCCCCGCCTCGGGCATACCCCTGGTGATGCGCTCGGGAACGGGAGACGATTGCCACCCCAGGATGGCACGCTTTGCTTCGACCGGGGGCCGGTACGACCGGAAAAAGAGGTGCGTTGCCAATGCACCCTACAGAAAGTTGGGCTACAGAAAGTTGGGCTTCCATTATTATGCCCCGTAGGGTACGCTCGACCGAACACGGCCGGGCAGGACTTTCCATCCCCCATTTTTTGTACTTGAAAAAATGGGGGATGTGCAGGAGGGGGTTGTTCGTGCGCCGGCGAGGGCCGCTCCGGCGGATGTGAGGGCCGGCCGGGCCGTGGCGCGGTGGGGACGGGGGCGGCTCACCGGGCGCAGAG
>JAAZNB010000028.1 GCA_012798515.1 Chloroflexota bacterium | reverse complement strand
TTCATGGATTACGTGCCCATGCTGTTTATCTCGGTCAAGACCGGGCAGCGCGTCGATCAGGTGATGCCGCTGGCGCTGCGGGTGCAAGAAGAGCGCGTGGCGCGCTTGAGCACCTCGCAGCTCAACCGGGTGCTTCAGAATGCCCAGGATACCCATGCGGCCACCTCTCGCTCCGGAAAACCCCTGCGGCTGTATTACGGCACGCAGGTACGCAGCGATCCTCCTACCTTCATGATCTACGTCAACGACCCCAAGCAGGCCCATTTCAGCTATCTGCGCTTCCTGGAGAACCAGATCCGTAAAGAATACGGTTTCATCGGTACGCCCATCCGTCTAGTGTTGAAACCCCGCCGTTGAGTGCGCATGGCTCTCTTGTGGGCAGGTGGAAGCGGTCTTATAATGGTGACTGCTGTTGGGATCTCTGGCGGTGTGCGCAGGGCGAGACAGCGATTCGGTAACAAATGAGGTATTGAATCAATGCAAGATTCCAGCTCAGATCTAAAAACTGAGCCGACGCGTTCGACACAATCGTTTACCGTATGGGGACGTTTCCTACTGGAAACATTACAGACCATCTTACTGGCGTTGGTGCTGTATCTGTTGATCGATGCAGTCGTGGCCCGGGTACGAGTTGAAAATATCAGTATGAAGCCTACCCTGGACCCGGGTGAGTTCATTATCGTGAATAAACTGGCTTACCGCCTGGGTGATTTTCAACGCGGCGATATTATCATCTTCCATTTCCCTCAGAATGTACAGGATGATTACATCAAACGGGTGATTGGTCTCCCGGAGGACGTGATCGATGTTCGCAATGGCACGGTGCACGTCAACGGCCAGCCCATGGACGAGCCGTACATCGTTACGCCGCCAGAATACATGGGTGAATGGATCGTTCCGGATGACACCCTGTTCGTTCTAGGGGATAATCGCAACCAGTCATCCGATTCACATATTTGGGGTTTTGTCCCGATTGAGAACGTCATCGGCCGGGCGCTGGTCGTGTACTGGCCCCTGGATAAGATGCAAATCCTGGACCACCCCGATTTGGTCAAAGCTGCAAACTAAGGACAGATCATGACAAACACCATCGCCAGTATCGTTCAACTTGCCGACCAGTACGAGCAAGAACTGCCTGCTTTCCCCCAGCATATCCAGCCCGCCGACCTGGAAGTGGCCCGCTACATCGATCATTCCATCCTGAAGCCGGATACGACCCCGGCCATGATCGAGAAAGCCTGCCATGAGGCCCGAGAAGAGCACTTTGCCGCCGTTTCGATCAATCCGGTCTACCTGCCCATGATCGTGCGCCTGTTGAAAGGCTCGGACGTCAAAGCCGGGACGGTGGTCAGCTTCCCGCTGGGGGCGGGGTTGAGCAAGATCAAGGCCCACGAGACGCGTGTCTACATCGAGGATGGGGCCGAAGAGCTGGACACCATGATCCAGGTCGGTTTGCTCAAGGCCGGCGAGTACCAGGCTGTGATCGATGACGTGGCGGCGGTGGCCGAGGCGGCCCATCCGTCTGGAGTGATCGTCAAGGTGATTTTTGAGAACTGCCTGTTGACCCGCCGGGAGAAGATCCTGGCTTGCCTGTTGTGCCAGGCGGCCGGGGCCGATTTTGTGAAGACCTCCTCGGGGTTCAGCAGCGGCGGCGCCACCCTGGAAGACGTAGACCTGATGCGCCGGGTGGTGGGGCCGGTGAGTAAGATGGGCGTCAAGGCCGCTACCGGGGTCAAGACGTTGGAGATCGCCCAGAGCCTGCTGCGGGGCGGGGCCAACCGCCTGGGAACCAGCTCCGGCGTGCGTATCATGGATGAAGCGCGCAGCAAACAGGCGGTGGGCTAGGCCAATCTGCCGGGGAGACGGGCCCTGGCGCTTGACACCCCCCGGCGTGGTGGTAGAATGAGGGAGGGCGCAGGTATGAACCTGTGTGTACCTCTCCGGGTTCGAACCGCTCACGCGGCCCTGGTTGTCCCCTGGTGTGCATCGCAACATAGTTCCAGCCCAAGCGAAGAATCCAAATCATCGTGATTGAAAACAGTTCTCGAAAGGTAGCGTGAGATAGTCCATGGACCAGAAAGCAAACGTAAAAACCATTGTTGATAACGTCTTGAAAGGTATGGAAGCGTTCAAGCAGAGCGCCCCGGGTGCGCCCTGGATGACCGAGCTTCCCAAGGATATCAACCTGGCCAATTACATCGACCATACCCTGTTGAAGCCAGAAGCGACCGCCGAACAGATCACTCAAATCTGCAAAGAGGCGCGCGAGTACAGCTTCGCCTCGGTGTGCATCAACCCTTCGCACGTCAAGCTGTGCGCTGAGCTGCTGAAAGGCTCCCCGGTCAAGGTGTGCACGGTGATCGGTTTCCCGCTGGGCGCCACCTCGACGGACGTTAAAGTGTTCGAGGCCAACAGCGCCATCGACAACGGTGCGACCGAAGTCGATATGGTGATCAACGTGGGTGGGCTGAAATCCCGTAACCTGGAACTGGTCGCCGATGATATCCACAGCGTGGTCGAAGCTGCACACGCCAAGGGCGCCCTGGTGAAAGTCATCATCGAGACGGCCCTGCTCAATGAAGAAGAAAAAGTCCTGGCTACCCTGCTGACCAAAGAGGCCGGGGCCGATTTCGTCAAGACCTCGACCGGTTTCTCGACCGGCGGCGCGACCGTGGAAGACGTGGCGCTGCTGCGCCGGGTGATCGGGCCGAAGTTGGGCGTCAAGGCCGCCGGTGGCGTGCGCTCCAAGGAAGACGCCGAGAACATGATCAAAGCCGGTGCGACCCGCCTGGGCGCCAGCGCCGGGGTGAAAATCATGCAGGGCGCGACGGTCAAATCGAGCTACTAGGTATTGGCCGTTCGCCACTGGTTTTACGTACAGGTTCGCTCATGCGGAATCCTCAGGGATTCCGCATTTTTTATGTAGACCTATCCGAAGAATATTCGGATAGATACGTAGTGATACCGCTCCGGGTGACACAGGGCATTACGGCTAGAACGGCGTGGGAGCGCAGTGGAACAACCCGCAGGGACAGAGGTGGTAGGATAAAAAACGCGTTTGCTGATTAAAATGCGCGTTGGGTTGCATGATGGTATAATCACTGGTATATTCTAGTAAATAGATTAAAGGCGCACCCAACGATTGGAAAAAATGACAGAAGAATTCGAAGATCTTATTTACCCATGCAAAGAGTGTCAGGCAGGGCAAATGCGCCGCAGGTTTTTGACGTATTTTACCTGGATGGGAGACGAGCTGGTTACCGTGCCCGATTTCCCGGCCTGGGTCTGTGATGTGTGCGGCCGGCGGGAATACGACGTGCAGGCCGTCAACCAGCTGATGCTGATCTTGAGTCCCAATGCGGGCAAGGCATCCACCCGCCCGCCCAAGATGCACAAGAAGCCCAGCAGTAAAGACCAACGCCCTTCGCATCCTGAATCATCGTAGACCCCACGGTTCCTGATTCAGGATGTTTCTTTAAACGCGAGTTGAAAAAACCGCTTCCTCAGGAGGCGGTTTTTTATATCGAGGGCCGGGAACCTCTTCCACTGTCCATCAGGCGCCAGTGTGAGGGTGTTATGAACTTGGGGCATTATTCCAGTTTTGTTTCGCAGGTCGGGCTTCCAAATCATGCCCCGCAGAGATAATATGCCCCGATAGGGTATATCATGCCTGCCAGATTACCCACTTTAATTAGCAGGTCGGGCTTCCAAGGTGCCCCGTTAGGGGTACGCCCGACCGAACATTTCTGGCAAGGAGCGCCGGCTTACCCGCGCCGTCTCGGGCATACCCCAATGATCCGCCCAAGAGCGTGAAAGTTGGCTTTCGCT
>JAAZNB010000313.1 GCA_012798515.1 Chloroflexota bacterium | reverse complement strand
TCGATTGCACGTTGAAGCAGCTCATCGGCGGCCATAAATCCAGTCCTTTTGATTAGAGCAGTTAATAGTTAATTTTATTAACTATAGCGCTGGCAACGCGATTCGTCAAGGTCTTTGGTAGGGTTTGAGGGCATAGGGGTGGAGCCGGGGCCGCCGGCCGCCGCGACGGAGGGGCGCGTCTGGCCGGACCGCAGAGCAAGGTGCCGGGTAGAAATCACCCACTTCTTTTAGCAGGTCGGGCTTCCATTACAACGTCCCGATAGGGGTGCGCCCGACCGAACACGGCCGGCCGATGATGCCGGCTTACCGGCGCCATCTCGGGCATACCCCATTGCTCCGCTCGGGAACGTGGAAGTTGGCTTTCGCTTCCGGCCCGTGCCGGCCGCCGCGACGGAGGGGCGCGTCTGGCCAGATCGCTCTAGCCAACCTACGCCGGGTTGGTCTCCCCCCGGCCGCAGCGCACGGCGCCGGGGCTCAGGAGCCCGAGGTGCGCACGGTCTGGAACCAGTGGCGGTCGAGCACCTGGAGGATGGTGACCAGCTCCTCGAAATGCTCGGGCTTGACGATGTAGGCGTTGGTGCCGTTGTCGTAGGCGTGGTGGACGTCGCTCTCGGCGGACGAAGTGGTCATCACAATAGTGGGGATACGGCGCAGCTGCGGGTCGTTCTTGATCTCCTTGAGCGCCTGCCGCCCGTCTTTGCGCGGCATGTTCAGGTCCAACAGGATCAGTTCTGGCCGGGGAGCGAGGGCGGCGTCACTGAAACTGCCGCAGTGTTTCAAATAATCCATCAGCTCGGCGCCGTCCTGGACAAAGTACATTTTGCTGTTCAAATAAGTGGCTTTGAGCGCATCTCTGAGCAATAACTGGTCGTCAGGGTCGTCTTCTGCTACCAGGATCGTGTGTACCGGTTCTTGGGTTGCCATGGTATCTTTCCTTATCTACGGCTTACTTCGCCGGTCAAGCGAAAGCGTTATATTTTACTATTTTTCTGCCGTGGACGTTTCCATTTTCTGCTGTTCTAGCGGTAATTGAATGATAAACACGGCGCCGGCGCCGGGGGCGCTGCGCACGCGGATGGTTCCGTTGTGCCGTTCGACGATCTTGCGGCAGATGGCCAGGCCCATGCCGCTGCCTTCGTATTCGTCCTTGCCATGCAGGCGCTGGAAGGGCAGGAAAATGCGCTCGGCGTACTCCTGGGGGAAACCGATACCGTTGTCTTCCACCTGGATCACGGCCATGGCCGTCCCGTTGAGACGCACGCCCGTCTCGCCGTTGTGCACGCGCACCACGGGCGCCGTGCCGGAACGGTGGAATTTGAGGGCGTTGGCGATCAGGTTCTGGAAGAGCTGGCGCATCTGGGGCGGATCGGCCTCGATGGCGGGCAGGTCGTCCCACTCCACGCGGGCCTGGGTATATTCGATGCGCACTTCCAGGTCGCTGACCACTTCCTGCAGGATGTCTTCCAGCTCGATGCGCTGGTAAGGCCGGGCCTGGGTGGTGACCCGTGACAGGCTGAGCAGGTCGTTGATCATGTTGCGCATGCGCACGGCGGCTTTCTGCATGCGCTCCAGGTAGTCCAGCCCGGTGGGGGTGATGGCCGAGGACATCTCGTCCTTGAGGCGGTCGCCGAAGGCCTGGATCTTGCGCAGTGGTTCTTGCAGGTCGTGCGAGGCCACAAAGGCAAACTCTTGCAGCTCGCGATTGCTACGCTCCAGCTGGGTGGCGTATTGGGCGATGGCCGCCTCGGCGGCCTTTAGCTCGGACAGGTCCAGGATGAAACTGACGAAATCGGCCTGGGTGCCTTCCAGGCGGGCGCTGCCGACCAGGATGGAGATGCGCCGGCCGTCCTTGCGCACCAGTTCTTTCTCGTAGGGCGTGCAGGCTCCCCGCTGGCGGGCCTGGTCGATGGCCTGGCTGTCGAGGCCGGCGTATTCGGGCGGGGTGAGGTCGGGCCAACGCACCAGCCCGTTTTGCAGCTCCAGGCGGGAGTACTGCACCAGGGTGAGGAAGGCCTGGTTGGCCTCACTGATGGTGCCTTCTTCGCTGGAGAAGATGATGGGGATGATATTGGATTCCACCAGGCGGCGCAGGCGGGCTTCGCTGTGGCGCAGGGCCTCCTGCATGATGGTGCGGGCGCGCAGGGCCGTCTTCAGCTCGCCGGCCTGCTTCTGGGCTTCTTCGGCGGCCTGGCGGGCCTGGTACTCCAGGCGGCGCTGCTCGGTGATGTCTTGCATGACGGCGATGGCGCCGGCCAGCCGGCCATCCGGCCCGAAGAAGGGGGTGGCCGAGCTCAACACGGTGGCCTGGCTGCCGTCGAAGCGGCGGATGTCGATCACGTCGCCCAGGATGCTGGTCTGGGCCTGGATGGCCCGGGCCAGGGGCCAGTCGGTGGGCTGCAGAGGCAGGCCGCTGCTGGACCACCAGCCCTGGTAGACGCCGTAATCGGCGATGTGCTCCACCAGGGGGGCCTGGCCGCCCCACAGGCGGTCGGCCATGTCGTTTTTGCGGATCATGGCGCCCTGGGCGTCGGCGACCCAGGTGGCGGCCGGCTGCACGCGCAGCACGGTCTCGATCAGCTGGTTGCTGCGTTCCAGGGCGGCGGTGCGCTCGCTGACGCGGCGCTCCAGCTCATCCTTGGCGTGGCGCAGCTCGTTTTCGGCGGCCTTGAGGGTGGTGATGTCGGCGAACACGCCCACCGCGCCCAGCAGGTCTCCGCCGGTGGTGTAGACCGGCGCGGCGCTGAGCAGCAGATCGTAATAGACCCCATCGGGGCGGGTGATGTGCAGGTCGACGCCTGTGTGCGTCTCGCCGTATTGCAGGGCGCGGCGGATGGGCCAGTCTTCGGGCGTGACGGTCTTGCCGGCCGCGTCGTAGGCCAGGCCCCAGTTGCGTGGGTTAAGATCCAGGACGCCATCGGGGGGGAGGTGCAGGGTACGCCGGGCGGCCGGGTTGATCAGGGTGGTCTCGCCCTGGGCGTTGTAGACCAGGATGCCGTCGGCGGCCTGGTTGAAGACGGCTTCCAGGAGGGCCTGCTGGTCTGTAAAGGCCTGCTGGGCGCGCTCGCGTTCGGTGATCTCCAGCTGGAGAGCGGCGTTGGCGCCTACCAGCTCGCGGGTGCGCTGCTCCACGCGTTCCTCCAGCTCATTGTGCGACTTGCGCAGGGCGGTCTCGCTGGCCTTGAGGTCATGGAAGAGCAGCTGGATGGGCTGGAGGAAACCGGTCTGGATGATGGCCTTGTAGAAGAAATAGAAGGTCACGATCTTGAGCAGATG
>JAAZNB010000312.1 GCA_012798515.1 Chloroflexota bacterium | reverse complement strand
GCGCGTATTGCAGTGCTCGCAGTGCAAAGCACAGGCCGTGCCGGTGACGCTGATGGTGACGAATTCCTGTACCGCCCGGTTGTCATGTTCGCCGGTCTGGTAACTGTGAAAACCGGGCGTGTGGAAGACCATCTGGGCCGCAGCGCTCCCTTCAGGCATCTCCGGGAATCTCCTGGACTTCCGTCGCCTGGGCCCGGGCGACGGATTTTTGGACCGCCTGGACGATGTATTCCAGGGGTAAATTATTGAATTCCTCGCGCCGGCGCAGGTAGACCTCTTCCAAAGCACCGGCAACCTTCTCGGGTTGGCCCGAGCGCCAGCGCAAGGCTCCTTCCAGGTCCGCCACCGCGGCCGCAGAAGCAAAGAAATCGCCGCCGATGTAAGCCGCCTTGATGGTCGGGCCCGCCATGGTGACGTGCACGTCGATCAATCCTTCCGGGGTCTTGATCTTACACCCGCCGGCGCTGTCCTCGATGGAAGACGTCTGGTAAATCCAGTCGTCGGTGAGGTATTTTTCGGTTTCCAGGCGAGAGATGTCTTCCAGCTCGGGGACGGTGAATTCACCCGGGACCAGGGTTGCATCGTGCGACGCCTCGTATTCGGCCGCAATTGCCCGGCGGACTTCATCCAGGGGAATGTGGCTGTGCGCCTCGCGCCGTACGGTGGTAATCCTTTCGGTGATGGTGGCAATCTCTTTATCCGATATCTTTTCGAAAGGCGTGTTCAAGACCTTGAGCATAAATGGCACGTCCAGGTCGACCAGCACGCTGGCGTGGAACAGCAGACCGTCAGACTGGGCGCGGTGGATGCCCAGGCCCACGATTTTCTTGCCGTTCACCACGATATCGTTCTTGCGATGAAAATGGGCCTGGATGCCAAAGTGGCTCAAACCACGCACGATGCCCTCAGAAAACATAGACATGATCTCTCGGGCGCGGCTGTATGTGTCCTCCACGTGCGCCGGCAGGGTCAAGGCGATGCCCAGTTGGTCTTCGCCCATGATAATGGCTCCGCCGCCGGTCGGGCGCCGGTTGATGGGGATGCGGTTTTCCCGGCAGAAATCCACCCGCAGCTCGTTCTCCACGTTCTGGAAACGCCCCACCAGGGCACAGTAGGAACGATAGGTGTACAGGCGCAAGGTAGGCGGCGACTCTCCCCTGCCCACCCGCTCTGCCGTGGTCTCGTCCGCGCTCAGGCCAAAAGCAGCCGAGACGCCGTCGTCGGTAATCAGTCGCCAGTCCATCAGTCGATCCATCCTTGCTGGCGGTAGCGTTCGAGTTCAGCCGCTACCCAGCCCGGCAGGTCGTTCCCGGCCACCAGAAAGCCGGATTCAGCCTGCCAGTCACTGGGGCGAATGCGCACCAACCAGCCCTGTGCGTAAGGATCCTGGTTCACCAACGCCGGGTTGCGGACGGCGTCTTCGTTGCGGTCCACGACCATGCCGCTGAGGGGAGCGGACAGCCCGCCGGTCATCTTGGCCGCTTCGAGCGTCCCCATGGACTTGCCCCGCTGCACCTGGGCCCCGGCCGGCAGCAGCATCACGTACGCCAGGTCGCCCAGGGCAGACAGCCCCAGGGCGTCCACCCCCACGGTTGCTACCCCGGACCGCGG